>NZ_CAJSYK010000032.1:0-29447 GCF_910574135.1 Anaerostipes faecis
TGTTGCGTTTCCCTTCCGTCATTTGTACTTTGTGTACTGGTTTCTTTTCTCTTGCCATAATAAAAGGCCCTCCTATGATTTTTATTTTATCATAGAAGAACCTTCTAAGTTCTATTTTACAGAAAAAGTTTCACACACTCAAAAAACCACATTAACTTTGTTGAGGAACCTATTGCGTCCATTTATACTCTCCTTTCCTCTAAATTAAAAATATCTTTACTCCATTATTTTTAGAGCAATTTCTTTAGCAAGACTACTTGAAACCTGTTCTTTTTGCAAACTATCATCGAGATATACAGCAAAATATTCTCTTTGTTGTCCCTTTTCAGTAAAGCCTATAAACCACGCTTCTCCATTTGTGCCAGAACCTGTTTTCCCATATACTTTTTTCTCTTTCTCATCTTCAATTAGCATAATTTTCTTTAATATTTCGACATTCTGGCTATCATAGAAACTTTCACCTTCAAAAATTTTTGATAAAACCTCTACCTGTTCATATGGCGATATTTTTAAAGATGAACCTAGCCAAAACCCATTTAATTCTTTGTATGGATTTATATTACTTCCTTCCCATGCGGAAACATCACAATTACCATATTCCAACCCACTTAGTTCTTTTTTAACTTCTTGTTCCCCTACACTATTTATAATCTGATGAAAGTACCATATACAAGATGTTTGAAATGCTTTTTGCAAAGCCAAATTCTCGTTCCATTCCGGATTTGGATATTGAGTTCCATTATAGTTCATGGTGGAGGTTTCATCTTTAATAATATCGTTTTGTAGTCCTATTAATGTAGAAATAATTTTAAAAGTTGAATATGGGGATACTTCTTGTTCTGCCATATCTTTATTGTACAAAGAATGCTTATTTTCTGACGGACTGTATAAAACTGCACATCCATTAATACCATTAAAGTCATCACTTAAATCAAGTATTTCTTCCTCATTGCTCTCGCTCACTTTTTCTTCTGTTTTCTCATCTGTTTTTGATTGTTCTAATTGATTTGTTTCTATCCGCTCCACTTTTTCTTGTCTAGATGAACACCCCGATAACATTATAAAACATATTGCTGAAATACAGGTAATCTTGAATAATCTTAACATGCTTTCTCCTTACAACTTCCAATTTATTTATTTTCTCATAATATCATACTTTGTAAGTATTTACATCATTCGTTATAAAAATAACGCACACAATATCTTTACTATCTGCGTCATTCCTCCAATGCTTTCTTGAAATATTTACTCTTCTTTCGACTTTTACTCCAAATTTACTCCATTTTAAAAATCTATTACGATATTTTGCAGTATTCTACGATACCTTTTCTTTGAAGAAAAATGTCTGTAAACCTTAATTTTAAGCGAACTTTTCAATATTTCCAAGTACTTTATTCTGTTGTGAGATTTTCTCTCAAATTATTTCTGCTTACTATCATCTATTCTTCTTTGTATACGATTTAAAATCAAAGGATTCATTGGCATACTACAAATAATCGTCGTAACAAATGATACCACAGGTCTATACGCCCTAAACGACATTTTTATCAATACGATATTAAATATCCAAAATATTATTTCTGTTATTCTCCTTTTCACTATTAACCTCACTCCCCGTTCCCTCTTTCTAATATTACTAAATTTCAAATACTGTATTATCAATTATTCTAAAAAATGAGAGCATATCGCTTCCGCAATACACCCTCATCACTCACAGCGTTCCCTTTCTATTTTAAACAACAAGCAAATTCCTCGTTAAAAGGTTGGGTAAATTTCTTTACCCAATACCCTACCCAATCTGTACCCAAAATAGCACGATATTTTGTGAGATTTTACAGTAGTTTATAATACTTGTCAAAATAGCCAGTAACCGCTTAAATACGCTATTTAATTAGCATTGTATCATTCTTGCAAATGATAAATTAGTTTCCCATCTGCTTTGCCACTTCCTCAGCAAAGTTCTCTTCTTTCTTTTCGATTCCTTCGCCTGTCTCAAAACGGATGAATCCTTTAATGGCAATCTTCGCAGAATTAGCTTTTGCTACTTCTTCTACATATTTTCCAACAGTCTGTTTTCCGTCTTCAGCCTTTACATAAGTCTGATCTAACAGACAAACTTCTTTTAATTCTTTGTTCAGACGTCCGATGATCATCTTCTCGATGATGTTGTCCGGCTTGTCCGGATTTTCATTCTTAGCCTGAGCTTTTAAGATTTCTGTTTCATGATCGATGTAATCTTTAGAAACTTCATCTCTGCTTGTATATTTCGGCATAATAGCAGCTACCTGCATAGCTACGTTTTTACCCATCTCTTTGATCTCGTCGTTGACAACATCTGTCTCAACTTCTACTAATACGCCGATCTTTCCGCCTGCATGAATATAAGAAGCAACAAATCCGGCTGCTGATTCCATCTGTGCAAATCTACGGATATTTAAGTTCTCACCGATGATTGCAATTTTTCCGTCTAATACTTCTTTTACAGTTTTTCCTGCTTCTGCTTTAGATTCTTCTGCAAGGAAAGCTTCGATATCTGCCGCACCTGTTGTGAGAGCCTGATCTGCAACCTCTGCAACATAAGTCTGGAACTGTTCGTTCTTAGCAACGAAGTCAGTCTCAGAGTTTACTTCCACAATAGCAGCTTTCTTTCCGTCATCAGAGAGTTTAGTAGCAACTAATCCTTCTGCCGCAATACGTCCGGCTTTCTTTTCAGCCTTTGCAAGTCCCTGCTCTCTTAAGTGCTCAACTGCTGCTTCCATATTTCCATCGGTAGCGTTTAATGCCTTTTTACAGTCCATCATTCCGGCACCGGTTTTTTCTCTTAATTCTTTTACCATTCCTGCTGTAATAGCCATGATTTTTCCTCCAAATAAATCTTATTCTTCTGCAGCTTCCTCTTCTGCTTCCACATCAGCAGCATCCATTCCCTGGTTTGCTTCTACAACAGCATCAGCCATTGCGGATGTGATCAATTTAACTGCACGGATTGCATCATCGTTTCCTGGGATGATGTATTCTAAATCTTCAGGATCACTGTTTGTATCTGCAATACCTACCAGAGGAATTCCCAATGTGTGTGCTTCCTGAACACAGATATTTTCTTTTTTAGGATCTACGATGAAGATCATATCCGGAATTTCTTTCATCTCCTCGATTCCGCCTAAGTTCTTCTGTAATTTATCCATTTCTTTTCTAAGTTCTAATACTTCTTTCTTTGGAAGAACTTCAAATGTTCCGTCTTCTTCCATCTTTTTGATCTTCTTTAAACGGTCGATACGGCTTCTGATTGTCTTGAAGTTTGTGAGCATTCCACCTAACCATCTCTGGTTTACATAGAACATTCCGCAGCGCTCTGCTTCTGTCTTTATAGAATCCTGAGCCTGTTTCTTTGTTCCCACAAATAAGATCTTTCCGCCTTCTGCGACACATTCTTTTACTGCGTTGTATGCATCGTCTACCATGCCTACGGATTTCTGAAGGTCGATGATGTGGATTCCGTTACGCTCTGTGTATATATACGGAGCCATTTTAGGATTCCATCTTCTTGTCTGATGTCCGAAGTGAACACCTGCTTCTAATAACTGTTTCATTGAAATAACGCTCATAAAAAATCTCCTTTGGTTATGCTTCCACCATTGTCATTATCCCGGCAAACCTCTCGGCACCTACCGAAATTCCAACGGCGTGTTTATTTTTACCTTTGACAGTATAGCACATCTGTTTTACACAATGCAAGAAAAATTTCGCACTTCCGGCTTAGATACGCCCGGCCCGGTTTAATTCGCCAAAAATCAGGTCATTTACAACCTTGATATAAGTTCCTTTCATGCCGGAAGACCGGGACTCGATGACTCCCGCACTCTCCAGCTTTCTCAGTGCATTGACGATGACTGAACGGGTGATGCCGAAACGGTCGGCAATCTTGCTGGCAACCAAAATACCCTCGCTCCCGTTCAGCTCATCAAAAATATGATGAACCGCTTCCAGTTCCGTAAAGGAGAGAGTTCTGAAGGCAGATTCGATGATATTCTGCTTTCTGCGTTCACTCTCTATCTCTTCACTGACAGAACGCATCATTTCCAATCCAACGACTGTTGTTCCGTATTCAACCAATATAATATCATCGATCGTATAGTCATCTTCCATCCGGTACATAAACAGCGTGCCAAATCTCTCTCCTGCGATATCGATCGGGGAGATAATACCGCAGTAGCGGTGAATGTCTCTTTCAAAACCGAGTGTCTGGAGATTTACATTCTCCTTCGTGGATAATATCGTCAACAGACGCTCATTTAAATCCGTGTCAATATAATCCCCAATTTTGCCGCTGATCATCTCTTCGATAGGATCTATGTTCTCTGAATTTTGAATTCCTAAGATCTTTCCCTTTCTGCTGATAACGATCACATTGGAATCCATAACCTCCATCAGAACCTGACAGATGTCATTGAAAACAACTTTTTGTGAATTGTTGTTATGCAGTAATTTATTTATCTTCCTGGTTTTATCTAATAATTGTACACTCATAGCTACTCCTTATTTTCCGTAACTTCTTCCTCTTTCGGCAGATCACATACATATCCGCAGTGTTCGTCTGAACAAACCAGTTTCTTTCCTTTTTCCACCATATACTTTCCGCAGCGCTCACACTTGACGGTAGAAGGCTTCTGCCATGACATAAATTCGCATTCCGGGTTATCCTCACATCCGTAGTATTTCCGACCCTTCTTGGTTTTCTTTAAGACGACTTCCTTTCCGCACAGCGGACATGGAACTCCGATCTTTTCAAAGTGAGGTTTTGTGTTTCGGCAGTCAGGGAATCCCGGACAGGCCAGAAACTTCCCATACGGCCCATATTTCACGACCATATTGCGTCCGCACTGGTCACAGACCACATCGGTCACTTCGTCCTCAATGGTTACCTGCTCCAGTTCTTTTTCTGCGGCCTCCACGGCTTCTTTAAGATCCGGATAGAAGTTTTCCACCACGGATTTCCAGTGGACCTTGCCTTCCTCCACCATATCCAAAAGCGCCTCCATCGTAGCGGTGAAATGCACATCCACGATAGACGGAAATGCCTTTTTCATCATGGTATTGACCGCTTCTCCCAGCTCCGTCATATACAGATTCTTCTTTTCCTTGACCACATACCTTCTGGCAATAATCGTAGATATGGTAGGAGCATACGTACTCGGCCGTCCAATACCCTGTTCTTCCAGAGTGCGGACAAGCGTTGCTTCCGTGTAGTGGGCCGGCGGCTGTGTAAAATGCTGTTTGTGGTCAAACTCTTTTAACTTCAGCTCCGTGGAAGTATCGATACTTTTCAGTATGACATTTCCTTTTGATTTCTCATTGTCGATGTTGTACACAGTCAAAAATCCGTCAAAAACGATCTTGGATGCGGAAGCATTGAAACGGTATCCGTTGGCGTCGATCTTTACGGATGTAGTCTCATACTTGGCTGCACTCATGCGGCTCGCCATAAACCGGTTCCAGATCAGCTGATAAAGCCTGAACTGGTCTCTGGAAAGCTGTTCTTTCAAGCTCGCCGGGGTGTTCTCGATGTAAGTGGGACGAATGGCTTCATGGGCGTCCTGTACATTTTTGTCGTCCTTTTTTGAAACTTGTCCGTTTCCGACAAAATCACTTCCGTAGGTTTCAGAGATGAACTCTCTGGCATTCTTATCTGCCTCTTCCGAAATCCTTGTGGAGTCTGTACGCAGGTAAGTGATCAATCCCACGGTGCCTTTTCCTTTGATGTCTACACCCTCATACAGCTGCTGAGCAATCCTCATGGTTTTTGCTGTCGGAAAATTCAGTTTGCTGGATGCATCCTGCTGCATCGTACTGGTCGTAAACGGAAGCGGGGCTTTCTTGATACGCTCCCCTGTCTTTACGCTGTCAACATGAAATTCGGCGCCTTCAAGTTCCGCAAGGATCTTGTTCAGCTGTTCTTCATTCTTGATCTCGATCTTCCCGACTTTGTCTCCGGCAAACTTGGCCTCCAGGGGCTTTTTGCTCCCTTTCACATTCAGAAAAGCATCCAGTGACCAGTATTCTTCCGGTATGAAAGCGCTGATCTCTTCTTCCCGGTCACAGATCAGGCGGAGCGCCACAGACTGTACCCGGCCTGCGCTCAATCCCCTCTTGATCTTTGCCCATAAAAGAGGACTGATCTTATACCCGACAATCCGGTCTAAGACACGTCTTGCCTGCTGGGCATCCACCAGGTCCATGTCGATCTCTCTCGCATGCTTTAATGATTCCTTGACTGCATTCTTGGTGATCTCATTAAATGTGATACGGCTGCATTTTTTATTCTCAAGTTTCAGCGCATAATAAAGATGCCATGAAATTGCTTCCCCTTCCCGGTCAGGGTCAGTCGCGAGATAAACTTTGTCGGCCTTTTTCACTTCTTTCCTCAATGCCGCCAATACTTCTCCCTTGCCCCGGATCGTAATATATTTTGGTTCAAAATTATGTTCCAGGTCGATTCCCATCGTACTCTTGGGGAGATCCCTCACATGACCGTTGGATGCAATGACCGTATAATTTTTCCCTAAAAATTTATTGATCGTCTTTGCTTTCGCTGGTGATTCTACAATTACTAAGTATTTTGGCATTTTTGCACCTCTTAATTATATTTTTATTATGTAATAATTTTTCAGTATTTCTTCTGCCAACCCCTGCCTCTGTAGATAGTATAAGGATGTCACAGCCTCTGTGACCGGCAGTTTTGCCTCCGAAGCTATCTGTTCCAGGCATTTAGGTTCCAAACTCAAAACATCATACACCATTTTTTCACCTCTAGCAAGTGAATTTTTATCAAATTGACAGACATTATGTGAAAATACTCTGAATTTTGGAAATTCATTTAAGATATCTTCGGGGCCGGAAACCAGCTTGGCGCCTTGCTGGATCAGGCGATGGCAGCCCCTTGATACATCACTCGTCACATTGCCCGGGAGTGCAAAAATTTCTTTGTTTTGTTCCAATCCGCTGTCCGCTGTGATCAGAGATCCGCTTTTCTCTCTGGCCTCCACTACGAAAATTCCGTCGGAAAGGCCACTGATGATCCTGTTCCTCTGCGGAAAAAGAAAAGAAAGCGGCTCTACGCCGGGACCATACTCAGAATAGATCACACCCTGTTTCTCTACATCGGCGAACAGTTTTTTATGTGCTTTCGGATAAATCCGGTCAATCCCGCATCCCAGAACACCTGCCGTCGGTGCGCCTACATCCAGGGCTCCTCTGTGAGAAGCTCCGTCGATTCCCCTTGCCATACCGCTGACGATCAAAACACCCCTCCTGGACAGCTCTTTTGCAAAATATCCTGCCATCTCTCTTCCATATAAAGTACAGGATCTGGCCCCTACTATGGCAATGACCAGCCTTGATTCCTGCGGCCTGCCTTTTCGGAAAATGCCAAACGGATAGTCATAGATCTGTTTAAGCCGCTGTGGATAATCGGGTTCTTTCCATATAATATAGTCTGTTTTCTGCTTTTTTAGCTCCTCGTACTTCTTACAGATATAAGATTCATCTCTTGTCTCAAGAAAAAGCCGGTACTGTCTCTTGTTAAGAAATGGCTTTGCAGTCTCCGCATTAAGCTTCCTGAGTTCCTCCGGATGAATAACGGCAGAAAGGATCTCACCCTGCGTCTTTCGATTCATCTCAAGAAGCGACGTAAACCAGAACCACGAAATCTTTTCATTCATATCCCGCAGCCTCCGATAAAAACTCCATGTTGCGCAGAGACAGTGCCTCTATAAGATGTCCCTCCCCGATCCCGCTTTTCTGTTCCATTCCGGCAATCGTTTTTGCTGTCCTCACAATCTTATGAATACCCCGCATAGAAATATGATGTTTCTTTTGTTCTTCTTTTAAAATTCTTCGGCTTTCTTTGGACAACGGACAGATTTTTTCTAAGTCCTCTGCCTGTATCTGACCGTAATAAGAATACGGAGTATCCGAGAGTTCTCTCTGTTCCTCCCTGATATGTTCCAAAACCCTGCTGCGGATGGCAGCCGAATTTTCAGTCTCGGCGTCCATTTTCTTTGCCTCCTGTCCAACTGTGAGAATCAGATCAAAACGGTCCAGTATGGGCCCTGAAAGTCTGTGATAATAGGACCGCTTTTCACCCGCACTGCACCGGCATGCCTCCGGAGTAAAGCTGTTGCCGCATGGGCATGGGTTCATGGCCGCTGCAAGTAAAAAGTCCGCAGGCATGGTATAGTCTCTCCCAAGCCTGTTTAAAATAATCTGCTTATCTTCCAGCGGCTGTCTCAGGGCTTCAATGCATTTGGCGTCAAACTGTGCCAGTTCATCCAGGAACAGGACACCTTTGTGGGCAAGTGTGATCTCTCCAACTTTTGGAACCGCTCCCCCACCGATCAGCGCTCCCCTGGATATGGAAGAATGAGGTTTTCGGAAAGGCGGACAAAAATCTTCTGCCTCCCGGTGGACACCGGCCGCCTGATACAGAGCCTGCACCTCCAGATATTCTTCCTCGGATAAACTGTTCATGATAGAAGAAATCCGTTCAAGCGCCATAGTCTTGCCGCATCCTGGAGCTCCGATCAGAAGAATGTTATGCCTCCCGGTTACGGCGATTTCCAGAGCTCTTTTTAAGAAAGCCTGTCCTTTTATTTCTGAAAAATCATGACACTGGCTGTCAAGGATCATCCTTTTTTCCTTAAAATGATATGGAAGCACACACCCGCTTCTGAAATAGTCCACGGCATCGGAAAGATGCTTTACCGGAACCAGTTCCACATCTCTGATATGTACAAGGGATTCCATATCATCATAGGGAACCATGAACCGCCGGATGCCCTGCTTTCTCCCTTCCATGATGATGGGCAGGCACTGTCTGATCCCATGGACACTGCCGTCCAATCCCAGCTCTCCCAGGAGACAGATGGGCGGTTCTTTGTTAATTGGAATATAATTGAGACCGGCCATAACGGCCGCTGCGATGGGAAGATCAAATGCGGTTCCTGTCTTTCTGATGTCGGCAGGAGATAAATTGACGGTAATTTTCATAGGAGGGAGCGGACAGCCCAGAGCCCGCAGTGCGGATTCCACCCTGTGCCTGGATTCTTTTGCTTCATTAGAAAGGCGGCCTACCATAGTAAAGTATGGGAGACCGCTTCTTAGTTCCGCTTCGACCTGAATGATACAGCCTGCGGCGCCTGAAACAATGCCGCTTAACATCGAACAAAACATAAAGCCTCCTTCTTCTCCGGAAGCCTTTCAGCTAACAATATACTGTATCTTATCATATTTTCTATTTTTTTACAACTATTTCAGCAATTTTTTCAGTTCACTCATGAAGGTGTTCACATCTTTGAACTCTCTGTATATAGCGGCAAACCTTACATATGCCACCTCATTCAGTTCCTTCAGCTTGTCCATGACGATTTCTCCGATCAGGGAACTCTCCACCTCGCGCTGTCCGAGATTATAGATCTTTGTCTCGATCTCATCTACAATCTGATCTATCTGTCCCATGGATATAGGCAGCTTGTGGCAGGACTGTACGATACCCGCCTTGATCTTGGAGCGGTCATACATCTGTCTGGTCTTGTCCTTCTTGATCACAGACAGCGGTTCTGTCTCGATCTTTTCATAGGTCGTGAAACGCTTGCTGCAGTCGTCACACTGTCGTCTTCTCCGTATAGAGTTATTGTCTTCCGAATGTCTGGAATCAATGACTCTGGAATTTTCACTTCCGCAATAAGGGCACCTCATTTTTCTACCTCCCGGGCTATGCTTTTCTTTGTACTCTTTTGAGAGGCAGAACACGTCTGCCTCAAGACTTTCCATTCGTTAAAGGAAGTATATCATTTTTTCCAGATCACTTCAAACATTCTTTTTCATTAATATCCACCAATACAGTGTCACAGCCGATTCGAATGATCTTCTTATATGGAATATAATAAAACTCTCCTTTTGTAAAACATAGGATCTTTGTCGCTTTTGGAACGATCAGACATAAAATCTGACCTGACGCCAGGTCAAACTCCAGGTCGATTACACATCCCAGTTTATCTCCGGTCCGGCAGTTGATAACATCCTTTTCCCTCAACTCTAAAAACTTCATGAAACGCCACCCCAGAAAAATAGTTATAATAGTGTATGCCCCAGGAAATAAAATGTGTCAAAAAGGCTGTATCCTCCAGTCAGATACAGCCTAATGATCTTTATATAATTCACTTTATTATACAGTAATGATTTTTTTCGGACACTTCTTGGCACAGAGTCCGCAGTTGACACATTTCTCATAGTCTATATGAGCAATGTTATTTTCTACGGTAATCGCTCCAAGCTTACATTCTTTCGCACAGAGCCCGCAGCCGATACATCCGGCTTTGCACACGGACATGACGTCTTTTCCCTTGTCTTTAGAATTACACTGCACTAAATGCTTCTTGTCGTAAGGAACCAGTTCAATAAGTCCCTTCGGACAGATATCGGTACATTTTCCGCAGCCGATGCACGCTTCTTTGTCAACATACGCAATACCGTTGACGATGGAGATTGCATTCTCAGGGCACACCTGGGCGCAGCTTCCGAATCCCATACATCCGAAAGAGCATGCTTTGGGCCCCTCTCCGGGTACGTTCATGGCTTCCACACAGCTCATCTGTCCTGTATATTCGTATTTATTTGATGCTTTCTCACAGGTCCCCGCACACTTTACGAATGCCACCTGTTTTACGAAGTCACCGGCTTCCACACCCATGATGGCACCGATTTTTTCTGCCGCCGCAGGCCCGCCTACCGGACAGGCATTGACCGCAGCTTCTCCGTTCGCGATCGCTTTTGCAAGCCCGTCGCATCCGGCATATCCGCAGCCTCCGCAGTTGTTTCCGGGAAGTTCTGCGCGGACTGCTACTTCTTTTTCATTGACCGGAACCTTAAACTTCTCAGAAGCGATTCCCAAAAGAATAGCAATGACCAAACCAATGCCTCCGACCACGACGGCCGCGAGGATAATTGCTGTAATATCCATTTTTGCTACCTCCCTATATGATTCCTGAGAATCCAAAGAAAGCGATAGCCATCAGCCCTGCCGTGACAAGAGTGATCGGCATTCCTTTGAAAGATTCCGGGATGTTGTTGTATTCTAATTTCTCGCGGATACCAGCCAGGATCACGATGGCGATGGTAAATCCGACAGCCACTCCAAATCCGTTGACTACACTGGTAATAAAGTTGTAATCATACTGAACGTTATTCAATGCAACACCGAGCACCGCACAGTTGGTAGTGATCAGCGGAAGATATACGCCTAAAGACTCATAAAGAGCCGGCATAGATTTCTTTAAAAACATTTCCACGAACTGAACCAATGCCGCAATGACAAGGATAAATGCGATCGTCTGAAGATATTCCAGATGAAACGGTACGAGTATGCCCGCATAAACGAAATAGGTAACCGCTGAGGCGATTGTGATGACGAAAATAACCGCAGCGCCCATTCCGCCGGCAGTTTCTACCTTCTTGGATACACCAAGGAAAGGACAAAGGCCTAGGAACTGGCTCAATACTACGTTATTAACTAATGCCGCACCGATTGCGACTAATAATAAATTTGACATTGTTCATCCCCCCTATTTGTCATCCACACTGTTATCGAAAAACCGGCTTCCACAGGCACCGTTTCCGCAGCTTGCACAGTCGCCGCAGCCGGAAGCCTGAGGCTCTCCTGCTTTTTTCGGTTTCTTGTTTCTTACCTTATTCTGAACTGCAACAAGGCAGGCCAGGACAAAGAATGCTCCGGGGGCCAGGATAAAGATCGTGATCGGCTCATAAGCAGCCGGCATGATCTTTGTGCCAAAGATCGTACCTGCACCGAGGAGTTCACGGAAAGCTCCGATCACAGTCAGTGCAATGGTAAATCCCAGTCCCATTCCGACACCGTCGAAGAAAGAGAGAACTGCCCCGTTCTTAGATGCAAAGGATTCTGCGCGTCCCAGGATGATACAGTTTACTACGATCAGAGGAATGTATATTCCAAGGCTTGCATTCAGTGACGGCACATATCCCTGCAAAAGGAACTGTACTACCGTTACCAGAGATGCAATGATAACAATATAGCCCGGAATACGGACCCTGTCAGGAATAATATTTCGCATGAGTCCAATGATCAGATTGGAAAACATTAACACGGCCGTAGTGGAAAGTCCCATTCCTGCCCCGTTGATGGCGGATGTGGTTACCGCGAGGGTAGGACACATACCGAGCATTAAGACGAAAGTAGGATTTTCTTTGACAATACCGTTGATTAAACGTTCTATCGGATTACTTTTCATCTCAATTACCTCCTTTCAATGTATCCATTAAAGCAACACAGCTGTTGACCCCGCTTGTTACCGCACGGCTGGTGATCGTGGCACCGCTGATGGCATCGACCTTTGCGTCGTCATTCTTGCCGGAACCGTCTTTTACGACTTCAAACTGCTTCGCTTTTTTATCTTTGAAGTTACTCTTAAATTCATCTTCTTTTGCCTTCATACCAAGACCTGCGGTCTCACTGATCGTCAAAGTCTCATATCCGTTGACCGTACCGTCATTCTTGACACCGACGGAGAGGGTGATATCTCCGCCGTACCCGTCAGGGTTTGTCACGGAGAATACATATCCAAGACCTTTTCCGTCCTTATCTACTGCTTTGGCAATCTCACTGACCGTATTCTGGCCCAAATTCTTTGCCTTCAAAACTTTGTTTATCTCTTTTTTATTAAGCTTCACTGCCTCAAATCGATCTGCGTCTTTGAACACAGCCTTGTATGCTTCCTGTTTTGTCTTTTCTTCCTGCTTTGCAATCGGATCTTTGGTCACGTTGTAAACGAATCCAAGGATCAGTCCGGCAGCCAGAGTGATGATAAATAATTTAATACAGTCGTTTACTAAACTTTTATTCATTGTCTTTGCCTCCTTTTGCCTTCACAATTCCAAACGGAGTAGGAACCGTAATCTTTTCAATCAGAGGAACAACCAGGTTCGCAATGATAATAGAGTAAGAAACCCCCTCTGCCATCGGTCCGAACAGGCGGAAAATACCGGTCAGCAGTCCGCAGAGGACACCGAAGATGATCTTTCCTTTGGAAGTGATCGGCGAAGTTACATAGTCCGTTGCCATGAAGATCGCACCGAGCATCAAACCGCCGGCAAAAATCTCAGATGCCATATAAGTAAGATCGAAGCCATGTCCTCCAAAAAGCAGTACGAAGACAGCCACCGTCGCTACATAGATGCATGGGATCAGCGGTGAGATGACTTTCTTTAATACCAGGTAGGCTCCTCCCAAGAGGAGCAGGACGGCGGATGTCTCTCCGATCGTTCCCGGGATAAATCCTGTAAAGACATTTCCGAGGTCTACACTCTTTCCTGCCTTCAGCAGGGCAAGAGGAGTCGCAGTGGTGACACCGTCATATGTAAATGTAGTCATTCTTGCCGCAAAAGAGATCATCAGAAAACAGCGGGCTCCCAATGCCGGGTTCATAAAATTCTGCCCCAGGCCGCCGAAAACTTGTTTTACGACAATAATGGCAAAAAGGCCGCCGAGCACCGGCATCCAGAAAGGAACACCTGCCGGCAGGTTCAGCGCAAGCAGGAGTCCGGTCACAGCCGCGCTCAGATCGCTGACGGAAACTTTTTGTTTCATTAGCTTCTGATATATATACTCAGCAGCCACACAGGTGACAATGGAGACCGCAATGGTCACAGCCGCAGATGCACCGAAGATATAGATACCAAAAACTGTGGCCGGGAGTAATGCAAGGATTACGTCCAGCATAATGCTTTGTGTTGAGCTTTTGTCCCTTACGTGCGGGTTTGCTGAAACACGATATAATGTTTCGTTCATATGTACCTCTCCTTTACTTCTTTCTACGATTTGCCAAGACCTGTTTGCGTCCTGTCTTCATTGACTGTGCCAGGTTTCTCTTCGCCGGACAGATAAAAGAACAGCATCCGCATTCCACACACTCATCTCCGTGGAGTGCCTCAAATGCTTCAAAGTTATTGTTATCTGCCAGTACGGACAGTCTCGCCGGCATTAACTTCTGAGGACAGACGCTGACACAGCGCCCGCAGTTGATACAGTTGCTCGGCTCTACGGCAGACACAGGGTCCTTTGTAAATGCAAGCAGAGAAGAAAATGTTTTGACTGCCGGAACGTCGGTAGTAAACATGGCCATTCCCATCATCGGACCTCCGGAGATCACCTTCTCAGGCTGTCCCTTAAATCCACCGGCTGCTTCGATCAGTTCGTTGACGTTGGTTCCCGTGCGGACTAAAAGGTTTTTAGGGCTCTCAACCGCATCTCCGGTCACCGTTACCACACGGCGGAACAAAGGTCTTCCCTCTTTTACCGCTTCCTTGACAGCAACAATCGTTGCCACGTTGTCCACAATACATCCTGCATCTGCCGGAAGCATACTGGAATTGATGGCTCTTCCCGTAGTCGCATAGATCAGGGAACGCTCCGCTCCCTGCGGATATTTTGTCTTTAACTCTGCAACCGAAATTCTTGCATCTCCTTTGACACAATCGCTGACTTTGGCAATGGCATCTTTTTTATTGTCTTCCACTGCGATGATTCCTTTTGCCTTCGGGAACAAGTCAAGAACAATGTTAAGACCTTCCACGAGGACTTCCGGAGTCTCCATCATGATCCTATAATCTCCGGTTATGTAAGGCTCACACTCCGCACCATTGACAATGATGTACTCGATGGCATCCGGATCTTTCGGAGCCAGCTTCACATGAGTCGGGAAACCTGCCCCTCCGAGCCCGACGATCCCTGCGTCTTTGATCGCAGCGAGAACCTCGTCTCTGGTCATATCCTGATACGGCTTTGCTTTAAACTCCGCTTCTTTAAATTCTCCGTCGTTTTCTATTACAATTGCATTTACTTTTGCCCCGGCGGGAGTCACTCTCGGCTCGATTGCTTTCACCGTACCCGAAACAGAGCTGTAAATATTGGCAGACACAAAACCGCCTGCCTCTGCAACCTTCTGTCCCGCCAGTACCTGATCACCTTTTTGTACGATCGGTTTCGCAGGTGCCCCGATATGCTGGCCGACAGGTAAAACAACATCTCCTTTAGGCAGATATTCGGTGATCGGAGAATTTTTTGCGTATTCTTTCCCGTCATCCGGATGAACTCCGCCGCTAAATGTAAACAATGCCATTTTTAAGCCTTCCTTTCTCTTTTCTTTAATTTCCATATCTTTAATGATAAATTGTTTAGCATGCAAAATCAACTTTCGACATTTTTTTCACAAATGAAATCCCATAAAATAACACACATCTCACTAAAATCTTTTCATTCTTTTACTTTTTTCATCTTTTTGCACAGAAAAAGAAACAATAGCGCTTTCTATATGTGAAATAATTATCAATCTAAAAGGAGTCCCCGATCCTGAGAACTCCCTCTTTGAAGTTTTATCTAATGCCTGATCTGTCCATTGCCATAAATAATAAATTTGGTAGTCGTCAGCGCATCGAGTCCCATCGGTCCCCTTGCATGGATCTTTTGGGTGCTGATTCCGATCTCGGCTCCAAAGCCGAACTCGAATCCATCGGTAAATCTCGTGGAAGCATTTACGTAGACTGCAGCCGCATCGATCTTCTCCAGAAACTCCTGGGCATGGGAATAAGAATCTGTGACGATCGCCTCGGAATGTTTGGTATTGTAGCGGTTGATATGTTTTACCGCCTCATCAAAGCTGTCCACGACCTTTACCGAGATAACGGCATCCAGATATTCGGTTCCCCAGTCTTCTTCCGTCGCCCGGATCACCTGGTCACTGACTGCCATGACTCTCTCGTCTCCTCTGACCTGCACTCCCTTTTTCAGCAATGCCTCTACAACAGCCGGAAGATGGGTCTGTACAACATCTTTATGTATGACCAGAGACTCGCATGTATTGCAGGTTCCAAGCCTCTGAGTTTTTGCATTGACCACGATATCGACAGCCATTTGGGGATCTGCATACTCATCGATATAAGTATGGCAGTTTCCGGTTCCTGTCTCGATCACGGGAACCGTGCTGTTTTTCACGACACTCCGGATCAATCCGGCTCCGCCTCTTGGAATGAGGACATCAATATATTCATTCATCTGCATCATCTTTGTGGCAGTTTTCCGGCTGGTATCTTCCAGGAGCTGAATGCCGAATACCGGCATCTTTTTCTTGGCTAATGATTCCTGGAGAACTTTAGTAATCGCAAGATTAGAATGTATGGCGTCGCTTCCGCCGCGGAGCAGGCAGGCGTTTCCTGTCTTAAAGCAAAGAGCAAACGCATCCGCAGTGACATTGGGACGGGATTCATAGATAATCCCCACAACGCCCAAAGGCACGACCTTCTTTCCGATCAGCAGTCCGCTTTTATTGGGCTTCATCTCGGTGACTGCCCCGATGGGATCTTCCAAGTCCGCCACCTGTCTGAGTCCTTCTGCCATACCTTCGATCCTGTCAACCGTCAGAGTCAGACGGTCCACCAGTGCCTCCGACATCCCGCGCTCCATGGCTGCTTTCACGTCTTTTACATTCTCCGAAAGAATGTAATTCTGGTTTGTCACAAGCTGGTCTGCCGCTTCCCTGAGCAGCTCGTTTTTGTCATTCATGGGCGCCTGCGCCAGAACGACCGACGCTTCTTTTGCCTGTCTTCCTAATTGTTCTAACATAACAACCTCCCTTCTATCTTTATCTCAGTGCTTTCCCTTTGGCTTCAGCGGAGTCACACTTCCGTCCTCATTCTTTATGCTGATATGATTCAGCTGTCCGCGCAGATTTGCCCGGACAGACTGGATATATTCTTCTCTCAGCTTTTTCTGCTCCTTCTTTTCCTTCTCTGAAAGCCCGATGGACTTTTCCAGATGATATAATTCATTGATTCTTCTGATCTTGTCTTCGTTCATACTATTCCTTTCCAGTCAAAATTATGAGTTTAAATACGGACATTCCGTAAGATATTTCCGAAAATTAAAATGTTCTCTTTTATGGGCTAAGAAAAGCGTTCCGATCTCCCTGCCCCCGATAATTCTGTTCAGGTCATTTAAATCTCTGCTGTTTGCTATGACCATATCGGCCCCGCAGTCTGTCACAATATTTGCAGCTGCGATCTTTGTGGCCATGCCCCCGGTTCCCACCTTGGTCACAGCTCCTTTTGCCATGTTTTCGATCTCTTCGGTAATCACGGGTACTTCTGATATAAGTCTTGCTCTTTTATTTTTATGCGGGTCGTCCGTATATAATCCGTCTATATCCGTGAGAAGAATCAAAAGATCTCCTTCTACTACCGCAGTGACCACGGCAGATAAAGTGTCATTGTCTCCGAACTCAATTTCTTCTGTGGAGACGGTGTCATTTTCATTTACGATAGGAATGATGCCCAGACTCAGCAGCTGGTTAAATGTATTTCTTGCATTGAACCTGCGCATATCGTTCAACATCGTCTCTTTTGTGATGAGGATCTGGGCAGAGCCCTGATTGTATTCAGCAAACAGCTTTTGATAGATCATCATCAGCTGTCCCTGTCCCACGGCAGAGCAGGCCTGCTTCATCGGAAGAGATTCCGGGCGTTCCTTTAGTCCCAGTGCTTTATAGCCGACCCCGATCGCTCCGGACGATACTAATATCACATCTTTTCCGCTGTTGTGAATATCTGTCAGGACACGGACCAGCTTTTCAAGCCGGAATAAATTTAGCTGTCCTGTCTTCGGATGTATCAGGGAAGAAGTCCCTACCTTAACTACGATCCGCTTCTTATCCTTTAGTTTTTCTCTGTTTTCCATAATGCTGAAGTCCTGTCCTATTCCCGCTGAGCCTCGGTCAGCGCAGTTTATGATTATTGTAGCCTCTTTCTAAAAAAAAATCAACGTATTATCACCGAAAAATCGACACGAAAAATTGATTTAGTTAAAAACCCAGAAGAATCTGACTATATCAGAATTCTTCTGGGTTTTTAACTAAACATCAAGAAGGATTACATCTTCACTTTCCAGTGATGCTTTCACGTCAATGACTCTTTGATTACTGCTTCCCCGGAATCTTAAATTTAAATCCTTTTTTTCTTCCACAAAAGGGCCGTCCACTAAAACATCCAGATTTTGAAGCACCTCCGGATCAAACTCCATGATTTCTTCAAACAGATAAGAAGAATACATCCAGATATTTTTTTCCGGACAACGCTCTTTGAGCTTCATCAGCAATTCCCTGACCGGACGCCGGTTTGCAGGCTCCATAGGCTCTCCTCCAAGAATCGTTGCCCCGGCTATATGCTCTCCTGCTGTCAGTGTTAAAAATTCTTCTTCCGTTTCTTTATTCCATTTAAGGCCGCCCTCAAAATCCCATGTTTCCGGGTTAAAACAACCCTTACACTTCCTCGTGCACCCCTGTACAAACAGAGAGGTCCTGATGCCGACTCCATTGGAAATATCGATCTTCCTGATCTGTGCGTACCGCATTTAGTTCACCTCTTGCACCTGGTTATCCAGATGGACAAACCGTTCTCCGATCTCCTGGGTACGTCCCTTGTTCCAGAAATTATCTCCCAGATATCCGCAGGTCCTGCGGCATACGTTTAAAGTCTTGTGGCTTCTGTTGCCGCAGTTCGGACAGTACCACTCATAGTTCTCATCAAGAAGGATTTCCCCGTCAAATCCGCATTCCTGACAGTAGTCTGACTTTGTATTGATCTCGGCATACTGAATGGTATCGTACATATAGTCAATCAGAGCAGACAGCGCTTCGGGATTCTGATTCAGGTTCGTTACCTCCACGTAACTGATCGCCCCGCCTGAAGAAATGCTCTGGAACTTTGCTTCAAATCCAAGTTTTTCAAAGGCATCGATCGGTTCAGTCACGTTTACATGGTAAGAATTTGTAATGTAATCTTTATCCGTGATTCCTTCCACAACACCAAACCGTTTCTTTAAGCTTCTTGCAAACGTATAAGTCGTAGACTCTGCCGGAGTTCCGTACACGCTGAATCCAAGTCCGGACTCTGCCTTCCACCGGTCACATGCTCCCCGGAGACGCTCCATGATCCTGACAGCCAGTTCATCGCCTTCCTCCGTCGTATGACTTTTTCCGAGGAGGGAAAGAACACACTCGTACAAACCGATGTATCCAAGGGAAAGTGTAGAGTAGCCGCCTTCCAAAAGCTTATCGATCGTTTCGCCCGGCTTCAGCCTTGCGATGGCTCCGAACTGCCAGTGGATCGGACTCACATCTGACAAGGTACCTTTCAGGCTCTCATGCCGCAGCATCAGCGCTTCCCGGCACAGGCTCAGGCGTTCGTCGAGGATATTCCAGAATTTCTCCATATCCTGCTCCGCAGACAATCCCACATCGGCCAGGTTAATAGTCACGACTCCCTGATTAAATCTGCCGTACCATTTATAATTGCCCTCTTCATCTTTCCATGGAGCCAGAAAGCTTCGGCATCCCATACACGGGAACACTTCCCCTTTGTAATTCTTCTTCATGATCTTTGCCGAAATAAAGTCGGGCATCATGCGTTTTGCCACACATTTGACCGCCAGATCCGTCAGATAGCGGTACCTGCTGTCTTTCGGTACATTGTTTTTATCCAAGACATACAAAAGTTTTGGAAATGCCGGTGTCACATAGGCTCCCACCGGATTTTTCATTCCCTCATACCGCTGCCTTAACATTTCTTCGATCAGCATCGCCGTCTCTTTTTCATATTCCGGTTCTTCACTGATGTACATGAAGACAGACAAAAACGGAGCCTGTCCATTGGTAGTTGAAAAGGTATTGATCTGATACTGTATCGTCTGGATGCCGGAAACGATCTCATCGTGAAGACGGTCTTCTGCGATCAGTTCTACTTCCCGTTCCGTATACTCTTTTCCGATCATCTCCCCTTCCTTTTTCACCTTTTCTTTATGTTTATCTAAGCTCACTCTTACAAAGGGTGCCAAATGGGAAAGCGAAATCGTCTGGCCTCCATACTGACCGTTTGCCACCTGCTGTACAATCTGGGTCGCAACCGTACAAGCAGTCTGGAGGGACTTCGGAGTTTCAATCAGTTTACCGTTTATCACCGTTCCGTTTTTAAACATATCCTTTAAATCCACCAAGTCACAGTTATGCATCTGCTGGATATAGTAGTCCATATCGTGAAAATGAATGATGCCGTCATCATGTGCCTGGACAATTTTAGGCGGAAGCATCATCCTCCTGCAGTAATCCCTGGAAAATTCCCCTGCGATCAGATCCCTCTGTGTTGCCAGGATATTCGGATCTTTATTAGAGTTTTCATCCAAAGCTTCCTGGTTTTCTCCGGTCACGATGCCGAATACCTCATTGTCAATGGTATTCGTCTCTCTCTGGAACTCTCTGACCTTACGGTATCCTTCATAGGCCTTCGCCGTCAAAATCTGGTCTTTTTGAATGAGCTTTTCAAATACCTGGTCTTCGATCCGGTAAATGCTGATATCCTCGTCTCCCTGATGTTCCTCATGGATCTCAAAGGAAATATCCTTTGCACATTTTTCATCTACAACCCCGCTTCCGTACCTCATAGCTTTTAAGATGGCAAGTTCGATTTTAGACGGATCAAAATCTACTTTACTGCCATTTCTCTTAATCACTTTCATTTATCTTCACCCTTTCAATTATTCTGTCCTCTATTATAAACCAATATATATTGTGTGTCCAGATGTTAAATATCACAATATGTTGTATTTTTTATCCATATTTTCGATTAATTGTTCGGCCGTTTTGATGCCGTCCATAGCCGCAGACGTGATTCCTCCGGCATATCCTGCGCCTTCCCCGCATGGATAGATCCCGGGAATACTGCCCTGAAATGACTCATCCCTTTCCATCCGGAGAGGAGATGAGGTTCTCGCCTCAATTCCGCTCAGGACTGTATCACCATCAGAAAATCCTTTGATTTTTTTCTCAAAAGCATCCATTCCCTCGATGATTGCCTCTGAAATCTCATCCGGAAGACATTCCCTTATATTTGCGAATGCTGTTTTCCCTTTTGTATTGGGAAGGACTCTTCCGAATTTATCACTCTTTTTATCTTCCTTAAAATCTGAAAACGTCTGAACGGGTATCGCTCCGTTTCCAGCCCGGTAAGCTTTCTCCTCCCACTTTCTCTGGAATTCGATGCCAGCCAGCGGATGTTCCGATCCAAAATCTTCCGGCGTTACACTGGCAATGATCGCGCTGTTTGAATTTCTCGCCATACGGTCGTGATTGCTCATGCCGTTGACTGTCAGCCTTCCTTTTTCTGAAGACGCATTCACTACAAATCCTCCGGGGCACATACAGAAAGAATAGACACTCCTGCCGCCTGAAGCCCTGTAAGTAAGTTTATAGGAAGCCGTGGGCAGTTTTTTGTCCCCCGCCCCTTTTCCATACTGGGATTCGTCAATCTTCTGCCTCAGATGCTCCACCCTTACCCCGATAGCAAAAGATTTCGGCATCATATACAGCTTATTTTCGTACAGCATTTCAAAGGTATCTCTGGCACTGTGTCCTACCGCCAGTACTGCGGTATCGCAGGGAAGTGTCTCTGTTTCATTGATCACAAGCGCAGTCATTCTGCCTTCTTTTATTATTAAATCTGTTACCTTGTTTTCAAACCGAATCGTTCCTCCTGCTTCCTGTATGGCATTTCTCATATTTGCCACAACCTTACAGAGCAGGTCTGTCCCGATATGCGGCTTTCCGTCATATAAGATTTCTTCCGGTGCCCCGTATTTAACAAAGGTCTCCAGCACAAACCGGTTCCGCCCGTATTTGTCCTTCACTGCCGTATTGAGTTTTCCATCAGAAAAGGTTCCGGCCCCTCCTTCTCCGAACTGTACGTTTGACTCAGGGTTGAGATTTCCGCTTTCCCAGAAAGCCTCTACGTCCTTCATTCTCTCTTCCACTGGTTTCCCTCGCTCCAGAAGAATCGGTTTTAACCCGGCTTTTGCCAGAACCAGGGCGGCAAAAAGGCCGGCCGGACCCATGCCGATCACCACAGGGCGGACCGGTATTTCCTTTCTGCACCTGGGTAACCGGTATTCTTTTCTTTCGGCCTTCGCTATCCTGGGATTTTTGTTTCTTTTGAGAAACTCGGATTCTCTCTCTATTTCTGCATCGATTGTATATACATAGCTGATCTGGTCTTTTTTTCTGGCATCCAAAGACCGCTTAAAGATCTGATAGCTTTTTAACGGTACGTGATGTACCGCTTTCTTTATTTTCTGTTCCAGCTGGACCTTCGTATGTTCCGCTGGAAGTTTTATCTGACTGATTCTGATCATTGATTCCCCGCCTCTATCTGATTTCCCGAAATATATCCTGATGTAAAAGCCCACTGAAGATTATATCCGCCACAGGTGCCGTCTACATCCAGCAATTCCCCGGCAAAGTACAGCCCCCGATGGATCTTGGATTCCAGTGTACCCTCGATGACTTCCCTGACAGAGACGCCGCCTGCCGTCACCTGTGCCATATCGAACCCTTTATACCCCGAAACCGGGACCGGAAACTTCTGTATCATGGAGCGGATCTGCCTCAGTTCTTTCTGTGTAAGGTCTGCTGCACTCCTCTCCGGCCGGATCTTTAAACGACTCAGTACCGTAAATGCCAGTTTTTTATTCAGGAAGCCCTGGAGAAATTCTTCCGCTGTCTTGTAATATCCGACTTTTCTGAAATAGTCCATTAATTCCTTCAATGTAATCTGCTCCGGCATGAGGTTTAAGATCACCTCCACCTTTTTCTTCTTCCTCAGAGCATCGATGGCATACCGACTGATTTGAAATACCGGAATTCCGGATATTCCGTATTTGGCAAACTGGACCTCTCCTTTTTGTTCTGCGGTCTTTTGGCCGTTCACATAAACCGAAAGAGCGCAGACACTGCGGACGCCAGCCAGATGTTTAAAGAACTTTTCCCCTGATTCCAGGGCCGCCAGAGCCGGAAAAATATCCGTAACAGTATGTCCCATAGCTTTTGCCAGAGCATATCCGCTGCCGTTGCTCCCCAGTTTTTCCTGGGCCGTTCCCCCGGCTGCCAGGATGACATTCCTGCCCTGATACTTATCTGTGCGACACGTTACATGAAATGTATCCTTTTTCTTCTGAATCCTTTTGACTTCCGTCCCTGTCTTCATATGTACGCCGAGCTGTCTCATTTCTCCTGTCAGTGTATCAACGACTGTGGAAGCCTGCATGGACGCAGGATAATAATATCCTCCCAAGTTGGTGGTCAGCATCCCCATGGACTGAAAAAAATCCAGGGTCTCTGCCGCCCCGAACACCTCCAGCATAGAATATGGGAATCCCGGTTTTTCTCCCCGGTAACAGTCCTGGTCCAAGTAACTGTTTGTCAGGTTACACCGTCCGTTGCCTGTGGCAAGGATCTTTTTCCCCGGCTTGTCCATCCGTTCCAGCACAAGGACGGAGCATCCTCTGCGCGCCGCTGTGATAGCCGCCGTCATGCCGGATGCCCCGCCTCCCACGATGATTACATCATATTTCATCTATATCCTCCAAAACACTGGTTCCGTCTAATTTTGACTCTATACCAAAATAGTCTAACACAGTGCTCCCGATATCTGCAAATGTTTTTCTTGTTTTTAAATTGACACCTTTTGTCTGCCCATATTGATACATGAGAAACGGCGTATATTCCCTGGAATGATCCGTGGAAGGAGTCGACGGATCACATCCGTGGTCTGCCGTGATCATCAGTACATCCCCCTCCTTCATCAGCCCCAGAAGCTTTGGCAGCTGTTTATCAAAATAGCTGAGAGCTTTGGCATATCCGTCCACATCGTTTCGGTGCCCGTACAGCATGTCAAAGTCTACGAGATTCACGAAGCATAATCCTTCAAACCTCTTCTTCATCCATTCTTTCGTCTGCTCAATGCCATCCTCATTGTTTTTCGTAAACGAAAACTCAGTCAGCCCTTTTCCAGCAAAAATATCATGGATCTTTCCAATACCGATCACATCAAATCCCTTTTCTTTCAGCTGATCCAACATAGTCACTTTTGGCGGTTCTATAGAAAAATCATGCCGGTTGGATGTCCTGGTATAATGGCCGCTCTCCCCTGTAAATGGGCGCGCAATGACCCTGCCCACGCCGTGTTTTCCAGTCAGTATCTTTCTTGCAGTCTTACAGTACCTGTATAATTCTTCCGGCGGCACCACATCTTCATGAGCCGCAATCTGGAATACACTGTCCGCCGATGTATAGACAATGAGCGCTCCGGTCTTCACGTGCTCATCTCCGTAATCCCTTATAACCTCCGTACCGGAATACGGCCGGTTGCAAAGGATCTTTCTACCTGTTTCCTGTTCAAAAAGCGCAGTGACTTCTTCCGGAAATCCTTCCGGATACACCGGCAGCGGTTTTTCAGATATGATCCCCGCGATCTCCCAATGTCCGATGGTAGTATCTTTTCCCTTCGACTGTTCTGTCATGCGTCCGTAGCTGCCAATCGGCGCAGTTATCTGCCTGTCACCGTCAATCTCTGCGCCGTCAACAGCAAATAACCCCAGTTTCTCCAGATTCGGCAGGTCAAAGTACAGGCTTTTGGACACTGCCAGCAGCGTGTTGCTTGCCTCATCCCCGAAATCTTTCGCATCCGGCGCTTCCCCGATGCCGAAGCTGTCCAGCACGATCAAAAAAACTCTCTTCATTCCGGTCACCTCAATCTATCTTGTTCAGAATTTTATCTTCTCTTTAGATTATAGTGCTAACTGCTGTAAGACTCAAGGAAATGATACACTTCTTCCACGGAATGAAATTTCTTTTTCTCTTTCAGCATCTGGTGGACTTCATCCGGCAGATCATTTTTTGTTAAATCTGTATATTCAAAAATTTCTTTTGTCTGATTGTTCAAGATCACCAGACTGCCGTCGCGCAGGGCGAGCCCGTAGGTTGTCTTTTTCTTTTTAGAAGTCTCTGCCTGCTCTTTTGTCGTCTGTTCTTTGATGATTGTGGACTGCACCTGATGGACCAGCTTGTCCTGGCTGGTATCCTTCTGATAAAACGCCACATAACACATATACCCGCAGAGGGTTGTGATCACGACCATATATATTAATAAAAAACGGTTGATTTTATTCATACGAAACACTCCTTTTCCATAAGCGTTCCCAAAATCAGCCGTTCTATTCAAAAAAAATCAAATTTAGCAATTTACATGATTCAGCAGCAAAATATCCTGTTCTTTTGCCGTATCACATCGGCAGGAAATTACTTTCTGAATATCCAGATACACAAAACCGTCTTCAAAACCATCGGTATTAATCTTTTGGACTTTGACAAAATTCTTGCTGAAATCCAGGACGGATCCGAGGATGGAATATCTTCTGTCTTCATCCATATAAAAACTCACGAGCAGTCTCTGTTCCTTGGCATATCTCAAAAGTGCCTCCATACAGGACTGATGATCCTTCTTTATAATCCTCCCGTGACTTCTTTTCTTGTGGAGATACAGCGTTCCAATCCGCCTCTCCTTGCTGCCGTCTGTCTGTGCCCTGAAGAAATGATCCGGTCGTTCCAGAATAAAACCGTCGTATTCTCCTCTTTCTGAAATCTTCGCCGCTAGAAGTTCTTGTTCCGTTATGTAAAGGATGTAACCTTCTAAGATCTTTTCTCTGCCTCCGACAAAGTGATATAAGCTGACCAGTTTCTTTTCCTGCTGCATCTGTTCTAATATTTGATTCATGCCCTATCCTCCGCTTTTTCTTATATTATAGCAGAAAAGTAAACAGATTATAATTAATTATCAAAATTGTAAAGAAAATACGAATTTATTTCCGATATCTGGAAATTTTAATCTTTTAGTATCCTATTCTAAAGTAATCTAAATATGATTTATACCGATCCTGTGCCGTTAGACAAGTATCGTTCAAAAAGCCTTTTTCATGATTCCATTCCTTCAGACCGCGGTAATAAAACATCTTTAGGTCATCACTGATAATAAACGGTACAATATTATGTTTTAAACATTCTTTAAAAAGAATCAGCCTGCCCACTCGTCCATTTCCATCTGGAAATGGAACGATAGGGATTAAAAGCTATTTATAAATTCCCCAATAGCCGTATCTTTCACCACCCTTACGTTCTATTTTTCCCTTTTCTTTAAGTAGCGCTAATATTTTTACTTCTATTGAGACATCTTTTGTGACATTAGGGGCTTTGGAATCTGATACTTTAGGATTTTGAAGAACAGTAAATTTCACCATAATATCTTCTCCATGAACAATATACTCCGGAGCGTCCACTCCAAAATTTTTGCAGGCATCCTAAATTTTCAGAATGCCACATCCCCAGCTTTCGATATATCCTGCACGATAAAATACTCTTGTAATATCCGGTGATTTATCTCAAAAAATCTTCCACTAACGCCTGATTGATATCATTTTTTATCAAGTTTCGAGCATGTCTAAAATTCTGAAAAACATCCACTCCAACAAGATATTTATCTTCTAAGTCTTTCTCATTCATTTTTGCCTTTTCTTCTCTTGTCAGCCGCGAATACTCTTCATGAACAATCTTAGACACCATTTTCTTTTTTGCAATAAGGTCCAAAAGTTGAAACTCAATGTACCTATTCACTCTATAATACAGTGGATCTCCTATTTTTTTGCGTATTGTTTCTGGTGAAGGCTCGTTAGATGTACATATAAAAATTACATTCCTCAAATCAACATCATAATTTTTATCCATGTAATGACCTTCATCAAACATCTGATAAAACGCACTCCATATACCTGGATTTGCTTTATCAAACTCATCCAATAAAACCACATTACTTTTTCGTTCTAATAAGTCCTTTGCAAAACTTCCTCTGTTATGATCAGCACCATATAAATAATCAAAAAAACCTTGCGTCTGATACATAGATAATTGTTGCCTAAACAATTCTCCACCAAGAAGCATACTCAAATATTTAGCTGTCTCTGTCTTCCCAACACCCGAAGGCCCATAGAACATAAAAATGATTGGTGCATTCTTATTCTTCTTACGATATAACTCATACAACGAAGCCAATAATTGTTTTTTCACTTTAGGTTGCCCTATTATCTCCTCATCAAAATGAATATTAATGCTCTCTAACTGTTTCTTTCCTATCGACCTATATTTGTATTGCTTTATCTTTACATTCTCTTTGCTATGGGATCGAATAATTTCATCCTTAATACATTCTGGTGGATTCTGCAAATATACAATCTCCAAAGTATCATCCACTCGATCCAAAATAGTACAGAAATTCTGAATACCTCCCTCCGTGATGCTCGAATATGACATCGAATATCCTACTACATAATCAAAATCTACTTTTCTAAATACATTTTCCGAATCGCAGACCTTAACCAAAGTTTCCAAAGGGTAATATCTTTCTGGAATAATTTTCGAAAACTCATTACGAGGTCCATAATATAATACAAATTTTGCCATCTATTCAACTCCTGCCAATATAATATCATAAATAGGCAACGATTTGTCCTCATTGTTCTCTGCCACAACCTGCTCAAAATCAGTTATAATTTTTCCTTCATCAGAAAACATCTTTGAAAAATCAAACTGATCTTCTTTTCCCTTTCCCACTTCAACACCATAAAAGTTCAAATTCATCTGTAATAAATCAGAAATCCCATAGTTGTTCTTAAATGCTTCATTGTTAAAGCGGAATATTGCCTTTTCCGTTTCCTTTATTGCTAACAGTTCATAATATCCCTTTCCCAAACGCAATGTATCATACATTTTATTCATATTGATTGCAAAATCTCCATCAACACAAATCTTCCCCTCTGTCATTGCTAAATAAGGAGTAATTGTCTGAAAATATGCAATAGAGTTAGGCATAATATATATGCTATATCCATTCATACATTTAATGTCACTGTCCGACTCCCTTACAACCTCTATAAAATCTGAGAGTGTCGTATTTGAAATCGTTGTTTTTATAAAATTTTCTCCTGATGTGTAGGCTCCTATATTAGAGTCTAAGTTTGCACTTCCGCTAACAAACAAAGAATTAAATAGAACTTTTAGCCTTGCACCAGCTCTAATTTCAGTATTGTTTCCGACCTTTTCTTCTTCTGAATCAGAAATCAATAACGTGCCACCATTGAGAATAGTCAAATAGTCTGTGGCAGAATTTTCATCAAAATATACCATTTTTCTCATATACTACCTCATTAAAAATTTCAATCCTAAAATATTCCAAATATATCACACTCTCAAGGCGAAAACACTTTTAAAATACCTTCTCTCATCAAATAAACGATGTCTTCTACTTCCATATGCATTTTTCGACATTATTACTCGAATACTATTTCTTCCTCTGCCTTTGCATATACATCCAACTGATTCTCCATATCCAACTGATTAACCAGCCAGCCACGTGTCATACACATCTTGATAAAGTCATCAATACGATTTACTCCATTCATTTCTTTTAATGTTACAACTACACCAAATTGAAGAGGTCCTTTTTTTCTCCGCAAACGTTCTTTGGTATTTATCTTAAGTCCCCAAAGACCAGATTCATATGCTTTCCTTGGTATTCTTCTTTCTTTAATTTCTTCACTGATATGTTTAATATTATCCCATTTTCGATACATTCTTCTTGCATCTTCTTCATAAAGGGTAATCAGCTTATCTTCCGATTGCTGGTTATTATCTATTGGTTTTATTTTAGCTTTTCTGTTTTCAACAACAACCCTTCCAAAGTGTATATCCATTTCAGTGCTTGTATAATCAACCCCCTGATTACGATCACACTGTGGAAAATATACTAACGTTGCTCTTGCATAAAATGGATGTGCATTATCTACAACTGGTACTGGCAGATTATATGTATATGTCTCATATTCCTCTGATGCACCAGTCAAAATAAAACGTATCTCATCATCTGAAGATTTTATAATATCACTAATATGTTTTGGAACAACACCATAACCAATGCTATGGGAAATATCATCTTTCCTATTCCATCCCGCAGCAGCATCAATCAATAATGCTTTTGCAACTTCTCTACTCAATCCCATAATATGAATTAAATATGCCAGTTTTCTTGAAATCCACGGTGCTGCAAATGAAGTTCCGCTTACATATGCCGCCCCCATATCATCACGACATACAACCATTTTATCCATATAGCTGGAACCACCTCCACCATAATAGCTAATATCAGGCTTATGGAAAAAGGATAATACAGGACCAACTCTAGTATAAGATGCTGATTTTCCTCTAAAGTCTACGGCATTGACAACCAGGATTAGGGTGTCAAAAGGTCATTGACCTTTGATATAAATTTGTACCTTGAAAATTTAACACGATATATCAATCCATCCGAACATTTGGTAAAATATAAATATCAAATATCGAGGTGATTCGCATGGCTTTTGTATCAAATAATAGTCAACAAAT
>NZ_CAJSYK010000033.1:0-26297 GCF_910574135.1 Anaerostipes faecis
AATACTCAAAACATCAAGCTCACCTTCTGTTGATTGTTCTAAATTTAATATTCTCAAACCAATTCGTGTTAAATTTTCAAGGTACAAACAAAATCAGATATTTATTAATGTGTCTTTTGACACCCTAATCCTATGAAATAAAAAACATCCGGGATGGCAGCAAATCAGCTGTTCCCGGATATTTCTTTTTTTACATTTTTCTTTCAAACACTTTATAAGAGATTACATAAGTGAGCAGGAAGATCCACATAAGTATTCCTACGACACTGATCAAGACCGGATACCACAGACCTCCGATCAGACAGATGAGATAAAGTGCCATGATCAGTCCGGTGGAGGCAAATCTGTATGCCTTCTTTCCAATCTCCTGATTTCTCTCGTCGGTATTGCTGAGCCGCATTTCTTTCAGCTTTTCCGGATTTTTCAATATGAGCTGAAACCGTATCCAAAGGACCACGGCTGCTGTCATGATTCCTGACCCCACTCCTGCATACGTCGATATCATATGTTCATTGATCTTAACCTCCCAAAAACTGCCTGCCTTCCCATATTCTTTATCATTCCTGGCATTGCCTGCACAAAATAATCCTAACATAAGTTTTCCTCCTCCTGATCAAATATAAAAATATCCTCGATCGTTACTCCAAAAAACTGCGCAATCTTGTGGGCCAGCACCAGCGAGGCTTTGTACCTGCCGTTTTCCAGAGAGATAATGGTCTGCCGGGTCACCCCTACGGATTCGGCCAGCTCCATCTGTGTCACCTTTTGAATCTTTCTCAATTCCTGAATTCTTGTTTTCATATGCACACCCTTTTTTGTATAGTTTGCTTTACAATATTAGTATAGTTTGCTTTACATTTAATGTCAAGCATATTTTACATTCCTCTGTTTACATGCTTTCTGTCCTGTGTTAGAATCTTTACTATCACTGATATTTACTATGAGAATGGAGTCTTATATTATGGATACTTATAAAAAATTCATCAAATATTACGGTCCTTACAAGGCTGTTTTCTTTTTTGATCTGCTCTGCGCGGCCTTCATCAGCATCGTAGATCTGGCATACCCGCAGATACTCCGAACCCTTACAAATACACTGTTTTTAAAGGAATCTTCCGTGATCCTTAAAAATATCTTTGTTATCGGAGGAATTCTGCTGATCTTCTATATCCTCCAGGCATTATGCAAGTATTATGTAAGCTGCCAGGGGCATATCATGGGTGCCCAGATGGAAAGGGATATGCGCAGGGAACTGTTTGAACACTATGAAAATCTCTCATTTTCCTATTATGACCAGAACAACACAGGACAGATGATGAGCCGCTTAGTGTCCGACTTATTTGATATTTCCGAATTTGCGCACCACGGTCCGGAAAACCTGTTCATCTCCGTGGTAAAGATCATCGGATCGTTTATTTTTCTTTTTATCATCCAGTGGAAACTGGCATTGATCCTGTCTGCGGTAGTGCTGATGATGATCCTCTTTTCGGCCCGCCAGAATAAACGGATGCAGGCCACCTTCCTGGATAACCGGAAAAAGATCGGTAACATCAACGCAACCCTTCAGGATTCTCTGGCCGGCATCAGGATCGTACAGTCCTTTGCCAATGAAGATATTGAACGGGAAAAGTTTCATCAGGGGAATGAAGGCTTCCTCATGTCCAAGCGGGATAACTACAAAGCCATGGGAACCTTCCAGGGCGGCAATACGTTCTTTCAGGGTATCATGTATCTGGTAACTCTCGTGGCGGGAGGCTGCTTCATCGCCGCCGGTCAGATGACTCCCGGAGATCTGGCAATGTATGCCCTGTACATCGGTATTTTTATCAGCCCGATCCAGATCCTCGTAGAGCTCACTGAAATGATGCAGAAAGGACTGTCCGGTTTCCGGCGTTTTCTGGATATTATTGAGACAGAGCCTGAGATCGTCGATCTGCCGGGCGCAGAACCTATCGCCGATCCGGACGGCAATATCGCCTATAAGGATGTCAGCTTTTGCTATGAAGACAACGAAGTGGTTCTGGACCATGTTTCATTTGAGATTGAGTCGGGAAAGTCCGTGGCCCTGGTGGGACCGTCCGGAGGAGGAAAAACTACGATCTGTTCCCTTCTCCCAAGGTTTTATAACGTAAGCGGTGGCACCGTTTCCATCGGAGGCCAGGATATACGAAGAATGACTCTTCAGAGCCTGAGAAATTCCATCGGCATCGTCCAGCAGGACGTTTACCTGTTCGGAGGGACCGTCCGGGATAATATTGCATACGGAAAACCGGAGGCCTCTATGGAGGAGATCATCGAGGCAGCCAAAAAAGCTAACATCCACGGCTTTATTACGGAACTCCCCGACGGTTATGACACCTTTGTGGGAGAGCGGGGTACCCGGCTTTCCGGCGGGCAGAAACAGCGGATCTCTATTGCCCGTGTGTTTTTAAAGAATCCTCCAATCCTGATTCTCGATGAGGCAACAAGTGCATTAGATAATGAAAGTGAACGCCACATTCAAAAAAGTCTGGAAGAGCTGTCCAAAAACAGGACGACGATCACCATCGCCCACCGGCTTTCTACGATTAAACATGCCGATGAGATCCTCGTCATAGATGACCATACCATCCAGGAACGCGGTTCCCACAGAGAGCTGTTAAAACAGGACGGAATATACGCAAAATATTACAAAATGCAGTTTGAGGGATTGGAAACCTTTGAAATCTAAAACAATGGGGCCGCACGCATCAAACGTTCGGTCCCATTTTATATATCCACATGACAATGAATTGCTATCTCACGACATATTTAAGCTCCGGCAGCGCTTTCATACTGTACAATGAATATATCTGCCCCGGCGCACTGTTCAATCACTTCATCCTCTGTCATCTTTTTATTTTACAAATATCATCACTCTAAAATGGCACCTGTGCTGCCTGATGTGACACTCCTGGCATACCTTTTCAGGTATCCGTTTTTTAATTTCTGCTGTCTTGGCATCCACCTGCTTTTTCTGTTTTTGATCTCATTTTCATCCACCAGCAGCCGGATTTTATGATCGGGGATATTAATTTCAATAAGGTCCCCGTCTTCCACCAGGGCGATGGGTCCTCCTACGGCCGCCTCCGGCGAAACATGGCCGATGGCCGCTCCTCTTGTGGCGCCTGAGAATCTGCCGTCCGTGATCAGTGCCACGCTGTCTCCCAGACCGCTGCCCATGATAGCAGATGTAGGATTCAGCATCTCCCGCATGCCCGGTCCCCCTTTTGGGCCCTCATAACGGATGACCACCACATCTCCGGATTCGATCCTGCCGGCATAGATTGCTTCGAGGGCTGCTTCCTCACCGTCAAAGACTCTTGCCCTTCCTCTGTGGCTGAGCATCTCTTCTGCCACCGCAGACCGTTTCACCACACATCCTTCCGGCGCCAGATTTCCCTTCAGCACAGCAATTCCGCCGGTCCTGCTGTAAGGCTCCTCTGCCGGCCGGATAACTGTCTTATCCCTGATTTCTTTTCCTTTGATATTCTCAGCTACTGTCTTTAAAGTACATGTAGGCAGATCTGTATGGATCAATCCCAATTTATTCAGCTCATGCATAACCGCAGGAATGCCCCCGGCTTCGTTCAGATCTTCAACATAGGTCTCTCCGGCCGGTGCCAGATGACACAGATTCGGTACTTTTTCCGAAACAGCATTAGCAATGGTTAAGTCCATTCGGATTCCGCACTCATGAGCAATGGCAGGGAGGTGAAGCATGCTGTTTGTGCTGCATCCCAAAGCCATATCCACTGCCAGGGCATTTTCAAATGCTTTCTCTGTCATAAGATCCGATGGCCTGATCCTATTCTTCACCAGCTCCATAATCTGCATGCCTGCTCTCTTTGCCAGCCTGATCCTCTCAGAGTAAACAGCCGGTATCGTTCCATTTCCCGGCAGCCCTATACCCAGCACTTCGGTCAGACAGTTCATGCTGTTTGCTGTAAACATCCCGGAACAGGAACCACAGGTGGGGCATGCCTTTTGTTCATATACCCTAAGTTCCTCTCCTGTGATCTCACCTGTCTGATGTCTGCTCACTGCTTCAGATACAGTGGAATAGCTGATCCTCTTTTTATTCATGGTCCCTGCCAGCATCGGACCGCCGCTTACAAAGATGGACGGAATATTAAGCCTTGCCGCCGCCATTAAAAGTCCCGGCACATTTTTATCACAGTTCGGTATCATAACAAGCCCGTCGAATGGATGGGCCTCAGCCATAGCTTCTGTGGAGTCGGCGATCAGTTCTCTGGTTACCAGAGAATATTTCATTCCCTCATGTCCCATGGCAATGCCGTCGCACACGGTGATAGCCGGAAATACAACAGGCACTCCGCCCGCCAGGGCCACCCCCTGCTTTACTGCCTCCTCAATTTTATCCAGATTCCGGTGTCCCGGCACAATCTCGTTTTTTGAGCTGACAATACCAATCAGCGGTCTCTCCATTTCTTCTTCCGTAAAACCCAGAGCATACAGCAGAGAACGCTGCGGGGCTGCCTTCTCACCCTGTTTTATGCGGTCACTTCTCATCATGATAACCTCCTTTTCATATAAGACATCATACCTCTTGTTTGTTGTATTATAATTCATACGATGTCTTATGTCAATATATACATACTATATATAAAAATAACAACAATCTTTCCGGCTTCTTAAAAATCAAACTCCGTGGCGTGGGCCTGCGTATCGTATACCAACTCATCCGGTGTGACGATGATATGCTGATTATTGTAATCGGCGCACGGGAAGATGACGAGGTCCATGAAATTGCACAAAAACGTATCCATAAACATCAGTTATAAAAGAAACGGCAGATCATCACCTGCCGTTTCTTTTGCCTGTATAAATTCAAACTACAAATTTTCTATATTTAATTCCTTCATAGCATGCAGGATATGAATTCTCATAGCGCTCCTGGCCCCCTCCGCATTTCTGGCTTCCAGAAACTCCATGATCAGCTGATGATCCTTTAAGGTATCCTGTACCGCCATCTCTTTCTGTCTGGACAGCGTGACTCCCTCTCCGATCCCCTGATAGATCACGGGCATCAGCTGATTCATAAATTCATTGTGGGTTGCCTTTGCAATGGACCTGTGGAACATCTGCTCATCTTTTGTCCGGTCTTCCTCCCTGCGGACCTTCTCTTCCACCCGGCGTCCAAATGCGAGAATACGGTCAAGTTCTTTATCACTTGCCCTAAGCGCCGCATAGTAGGCAGCCTCCGGTTCAAAGATCAGCCTCATCTCATAGAGTTCTCTTACATTTACCTTAACATCTTTCAGAGGCGTGAGCAGCTTCACATCATCCGTGTCAATATCCTGTTTCACAAATGTCCCCCGGCCCCTTTGAATCTCCAGAATCCCGTTGGCGACCAAGGCCCGGACCGCTTCCCGCAGTGTCGTCCTGCTGATCTCCATCTCCTGTGAGAGTTCATTTTCATTGGGCAGTTTATCACCGGGCAAAAACCGTTTCTCAACCGTGATCATTGCAAGAATTTCCTCTGCCGCACTGTCTGAAAGCCTTTTTTCTCCCATCTCTTTCTCCTTTTCCGTCTCAGACACATTTTTATCCACAATTCTATCTCAGAAATTTTTCCGCTGTCAACACCCGGGACAATACTTTCCACACCTGTTCATATCCCTCTCTGCTGAGATGAACACCGTCCACCGTATAAGAAAACGGAAGTTCTCCATCCTCCCCGATCAGCCCCCGGTAAACATCCACATATGGAATACCTGTTTTCCTGCACAGCTTTTCAATCTGTGAATTGACCTCTTGTATCTCTTCATTTGACTTTCCTTCTGACCAGAACGGTATTGCATTTCCGGTCTTTCTTGTATACATAGGATACAGTGATTCAATATAAATCCTTGTCTGCGGAAGTTTCTTAAGGATTCGCTCCGCCGTTCCCAAAATCTGTCCAGCCACCGTCTCCGCGCCCCGGTAAAAAGGGAGCAGATAATCATTGGCTCCTCCCTGCAGCAAAACCAGATCCGGGTCCAGCAAAACCACTTCCGTTTCCGCCCTTGCAGCCATCTCCGGCACTGTACTGCCGGCTTGGCCTCTGTTATAAACCAGCGCCTCCACATCCTGAAACAGTTCCATTGGAAAATAGTCGGTGAGAGAATCACCGAACAATACGATGACCTTTTCTTTACTCATCGATTCCTACGTATTCATATACTTTATCTATGAATACCTCTCCTTCCAAGTGGTCGATCTCATGGCAGAAACACTTTGCCATCTCACCTTCCACCGTAAAACTCACTTCATGTCCGTGTTCATCCAGCGCTTCTACCGTCACTCTGGCCGGACGTATGGTTTTACCGAAACGGTTTGGAAAACTTAAACAGCCTTCCACACACTCCTGTGACCCGCTGCTCTCAACGATCACAGGGTTTGCCAGTTTTAAATAATACCCTTCATAGTCTATGACGATCATTCTCCTGAGAATACCAGCCTGGTTTGCAGCCAGTGCCGCCCCGTTCTCTGCACTGTGCAGAGTATCCATCAGATCTTCAAGCTGCTGCCTTGCCTTGTCATCCACCTCAGGTACTGTCTTACACTTCTTCTTCAAAATCGGATCATTTCCGGTACGAATCTTTCTGACTGCCATAACCAGTCTCCTTTACTTAATAATGAACTTGAAATCACTTTATCTTTTGGTTAACAGAACCTATTTCACCTTCCGTAGCAGTAATAAAGTCATCAATATCTTGATTACTGTTTATTGACTCTAAAATATTAATTAATATGTTTTAAAAATTAACTCAATTATGTAGTCACCCCTATCTTTCCGGCTTGAATTTGTTGAAGAAACCGTTCCCCGTATTTCCCAAGCTTAAACTCTCCCACTCCGCTGATATTAAGCATCTCATCCAGAGTCTGCGGTCTTACCTCACTCATGCCTGCCAGCGTCTTATCCGAAAATACCATATACGGCGGTATCTTTTCCTCCTTTGCGATCTCCATACGAAGCTTTCTGAGTTCCTCGAACAGCCCCAGATCTTTTTCCTCCAGGGCGGAAGCGGCTCCGGCCTTTTTCTTCCGTGCTTTCGGCTCCTGTTTTTCTTCCTTCTTAGGAACCTTGATGACAAACTTTTCACCGTCCAAAAGATCCCCGGACCGGTCTGTCAATTCTACCACCGGATAGTCGTCATTGCTCAGATTCAGAAATCCCTGCATTATCATCTCATTGATCAGCTGTTTCAGTCTCGGAACTGTCATTCCGGACAATGCCTTATATTCCGGGTTAGCCTCGAGACCTCTCTGACGGATCTTTTGATTATCTGCCCCTCTCAAGACATCCGCGATCAGATTGACCCCGAAACTTCTCTGACAGCTTTCGATACATCTGACAACCGTCGCTGCCTGCTCTGTCACATCCGAAAGTTCAAATTCTTCTAAACAATTACTGCAGTTCTGGCATTCCGTGCTGCTGTCTTCTCCGAAGTATTTAAGGATATAATGCCTCAGGCAGCCGCTGGACGCACAGTAGAAAGTCATCTGTTTCAGCCGTTCCAAATCTTTCTCCATAACGATCCTGCGGGTCTCCTCGTCCAGTTCCTGATTATCCTCTCCGTGTTCGATCAAAAAACGGTTGGTCCTCTGGTCGGCGGCTCCAAAGTACAGGAAACATTCTGCCGGTTCCCCGTCTCTTCCCGCTCTTCCGGCTTCCTGATAATAACTCTCCATATTTTTCGGCATATTATAGTGAACGACAAACCGGACATCCGGTTTGTCGATTCCCATGCCGAAAGCATTCGTTGCCACCATGATCCGCCTCCGGTCATAAATGAAATCATCCTGATTCTGCCGCCGTTCCGTATCCGAAAGACCCGCATGATATCTGGTCACCGAATATCCGGCTTCCCTGAGCTGATAACACACTTCTTCCACACTTTTTCTGGAAAGGCAGTACACAATACCGCTGCTTCCCGGCATTTTCTTTTCTTTCTCCCTTAAATAAGATTCCAGCTCCCGGTATTTGTCTCTCGGTTTCTTGACACCAAAGAATAAATTCGCCCGGTCAAATCCTGTCGTCACGGCCAGCGGGTCTCTCAGATTCAGGATATTCAGGACGTCCTCCTTTACCTCCACAGTGGCCGTAGCGGTATACGCCCCTAAAACTGGACGCCTCGGCAGCTTCTCCAAAAAAGAGAGAATTTTCAAATAGCTGGGGCGGAAATCCTGTCCCCACTGAGACACGCAGTGCGCTTCATCCACAGCCAAAAAGGAAATATTCACACCCGGAGAAAGGGCAAACTGCAGAAATCCCTCTGTCTCCAGCCGTTCAGGAGCCACGTAAATGATCTTATATCTGCCTTCCCGTGCCAGATCCAGGGCTTTTCTATACTGTCCCATGCTCAATGAACTGTTCAGAAAAGCTGCATGTATCCCGGCCTGATTCAACGCTCCCACCTGATCCTTCATCAGAGAAATCAGCGGAGAGACTACCAAAGTGATTCCGGGCATCATCAGAGCAGGAATCTGAAAGCAGAGAGACTTCCCGGCGCCCGTAGGCATGATACCCAAAACGTCCCGCCCATCTAAAACCGCATCAATCAAAGGCTTCTGGCCTTTCCTGAAATCATCATATCCGAAATATTGTTTCAGTAATCCACGTGCATTCTCCATATGTACCCTTTCATTATGTAGTCATTTTTAACTCTATTTATATTATATCAATATATCCTGATAAATACTCCTTCAAAGCATTGTCACAAACATATAAAAATGTCCCTTTGATTCCTCTCGTCAGAAGTACATAATAAATATTTTTAATATACTCAGCCAGTTCCTTTTCCGTGGCTGTTGCTTTTCCGTTCCGGTCAAAATAAGAATCCTTTTTAATTACTATTTTCTTCAGGTCATTATCATAAGAAATATCATTGCCTAAGATTACAAAAGCATAGTTCAGATCATATCCCTGAATCGAATGTATACATCCTACTTCATCCAAAGCAGTATTGCTGTGCACCCAATTTTCTGTTCGGCTGTTCCATCTTCGGTAAATCCCTTCAATACAGATATCTTTCTTTGATTTATCTTTTTTGCTGACCCATGGCCATGCATATCCTGCCACCATTCTGGAAAGTCCGTCCGATTCTTCTTTTTCTAAAAGCAATTCCTGAAAGCTTTGAAATTGGTCAACAATATGAAACTCATATGAGTCAAAGGTCTTTTTTTCTTCCGTCCGGCAGTTAAGTAATGATGATACATAATCAATATAATCATTTCCTCCCTGTACTCTCATCTGAGAATATAAAGTATAATATGCTGCCATTCTTTTTTCAAACTTCTTAAATATTTTTTCAACCATCAGATCATGACCGATTCCTGACGGACCGATAACCTGCTTTTGATCATAAAATAAGATCGGACAGTCTGTCTGCTCCAGGACCCAGTCCAGTTCAGTACCGTCTTTTGGAAGCCCAAGCCTTTTGTTATTGGCATCGTGTGCTCTCATATTAGGAATATTCTTGCGCTGATGAAGACGATGGGCTTCATCCACAAGCAAGATATCATATTTCTTTTTCACTGTATCGGACGGGCCGATAACATCCCCGGCACTCAGGCCATGAATGTGCTTAAACAAGTTCTTCAGTGTCCTTCTGAGTGACGTCTGCGGAATCACAAGCCCGATCTGTTTTCCCCTGTACTCCGCTTTATCCTTCAGAGATTTCAGTAAAAACACCGCAACAATCGTTTTCCCGCTCCCCGGCATGCCATTCACAAGAATTGGCTTTTTTTCATCCAGTTCAATACTCTCAAGAATCTCTTCCACCGCAGTTCTCTGTCCTTCGTTTAATTCCTTATATGGCGAGTACTTAAATAAATCGGAATTAACGATTTCATCAATAGTATGAACGGCTATTTTTTTCTTTCTTAATTCCTCCCAGACTTCGGGAAAGTATTCATCATAGTATGCCTTGTTATAATAATTGTTGTCAGCAATCCCGTCATTTCCATTCGTCAAAATATAATGCTCATCAGCTGCCATCAGCTGAATTAATTTTGATTCATAATCCAGAGTGACAGATTGATTGAATTCCTCAGAATAAATAAAATGAATTTTTCGGAACGGCCTTTTTTCTTTTACACTTTTATGTTCGGCCATCCTTCTTATGGCTCTGTTTGACTGACCTACATAAGCCTGTTTCTCATTTTCCAGAATATAAATCAGAGGCCAGTTTTCAAGATGCCTGTCGGTTCCATAAGAGTTCTCATGAAATTCTTTGTCCTGAATCCGTAATTTATTCTTCACAGCCTAACTCCGTATACTTTAAATTCTTTCCTTTTATTTTATCCACAGGATACTTCTCTTCATTTTTCTCAATTTTAGTAAGGAGATCATCTTTCAAATCAAAGCCATACATCTGTGAGAAGCGGAGAAGGAAGAAAAATACGTCTGCAAGTTCTTCTGATATGCGTTCCCTTGCTGTATCCTGATCCATCATCTCCCGCATCTGTTTATCTGATTTGAACCGGAACAGGTCCAGAAGCTCATTGGATTCGGTTGACAGCCCGATAGCCAGATCCTTTGGCCCGTGAAACTGATCCCAGTCTCTGTCCTCACAGAACTTTTGTACCTCTTTTGTTAAATATTCTAAAGTGTCCATATACCTTCTCCATAATTATCTGGTTTCCATGAATACTGCTATTATATAACAATTTCCACCGGCTTGGTATACTAATCTTTATTATTTAGAATTTATTTACATTTTTGTATTTTGTTTTTATAAATGCTCCTTGCAGGACAGCTCAGTAACTTCCAGCTTAAACACAGAAACTGCCTCAAACATTTCCTCTGAAAACTCCCAATCTTTCTTTCCGGTATTTTGATGCATCAAAGACACGAGTGCCTTTCTTTTTTCGTCCGTATCTTTTACAGACGTTACTCTGCCGGTTCCTATAACACTCTGGAATCCGGCGGAATAGCCGCAGGCTTTTGTACTCTCATTTAACTTATAATTTGTATCAAGTTCAAACCCTGCACAGGGATTTTTAGAGATCAGTTCAATTTTTCTGCCCTCATCTGCCCCGTGAAAATAAAAAGTCCTCTTTCCGTTATGCTCACAGTATCCAAAGCTTAAAGGCACAATATAAACACTTTCTCCATCCACGAATCCCAGTCTGCAGCAGTTACACGCCGAAATAATTGCTCTGATCTTCGCGGGATCTGTAATTTCCCTGTCTTTTCTTCTCATGATCTCTTCCCCCGTAAAATATTTATTCATAAATCCTTCTGGACAGCTCCTTTGCCGGCAGTCCGTTTTCTTTGATCTGCTTTCTCCATCCCATCTGCCCTGCCAGCTTATACATGATTCTCGGTATCCCAGGAGAAATAAACCGGTCTTCGGCTTTCCCTCCAGTGCTGATACTGTCCGCCATTTCTTTCAGTACAGCGTAGAAATCTTTCTTAATGCCTTTTCCTTCCGGTATATCAGAGAGCATGGGAATCATGCCGCCCCCGCCGATGCCAAGGCCCTGCCCCCAGGAAAGCCCCGCTCTTCTGCACCAGCACCTCATGATCTTCAGGGCGATATGATTTTGATGCCCCTCGTAAAATCCACAGTTTACAATCGCATAGACCATCCTGTCAGCCTCAGTTTCCTGAAATAATTTTTCCATTTGCCGCAGCACAGCCGTCAGATGAGAAGGTATACTGTCCACATAAAGAGGAAACGCAAATACAAGACACTCACTGTCCATGACTGCTGCTTTCATTTCTTCAGTTAATTCCGGCTTTCGCACGGAGATCTCTTTGATATCCAACCCCTTCAGCAAATTTTTTAATTCCTTTAAAATCACTCCGGAACTGCTTCCAGAAGGCTTGGGACTTCCGTTGATACATACGATCTTCATGTTACCTTCCTCCTAACTCATCCGGTGTTTTCACAAACCGTATTCCTTCCACCTGTGCATACAAATTGACTGCGTTGGCCTTAACAAGCTCCTCTGCGGTCCGCTTCTCATCTTCTGATATACACTCTCCGTAAAATCCCACTTTTAATTTTAATATTTTCTCGTATCTCTGCCTGTGGTGCATTTCGCCATTCTTAATCTCAAAATACGGATGCAGATAAGAGATACTCCTATCCAGCACATTTTTCACAAAAGGACTGTAGCCTCCGTAACAGCACCGGCTGATAATCTCAGCCTCCTCACACCGGGCAAGCAGCTCTCCCATGTCACCATACCGGTCTCTTATAATACATTTGCCCGGAGTCCTGATCCAGCATCCGAAACAGCCGATACAATTACGGATTTCCCCTTTATTTCCTATCAAGACCACATCTTCATCCGGTTCAGAAAATAAATTTTTGACTTCTTCTTCGTTCAGATCGTGAATTATTAATTTCATGTTTCCCCCTTTCATAATATAAGCTCTGTCTATTTATACAGCCTCGAAAATTCCATTACCTGTTTTCTCAATGCTTCCAGTGCCTCTTTTTCCTTGTCCGGTTGCTGATCATACCGGTTCAGCAGGAAAAAGATCGGGGCATAAAAGTTAACTGCCATGGCTTTTGGGTCTTTGCCATGGAAAACGCCCCTGGCAGTCATCTCCGCAAACAATTCTGTCTGATAGGACACAGCCGCATCCATAAAAAGTCCCCGGTACACTTCAAACACCTCTCTGTCCCGGTACTGCTCAATCACGAGCATCCTGCGGAACTTAGACGCAAATTCGTCTTTCAGATAAAACAGGAAGATCTTTTCGCTGAGCGCAAGAATCCCTTCCTCACTGATACTTCCATAAAGCTCTGCGGCTTTTTCCATATCGTGTTCATCGGGCAGGCCGTACTCCTTTGACATCCGTTCCATCCGAACCGACATCTCCTTAACGATCGTATCAAATATTTCCTTCTTGCTTTTGAAATGCTTGTATAAGGAACTGTCTTTTATGCCTACGGCATCCGCAATGTTTTTCACACTGGTCCCCTGATATCCATATTCAGAAAATAACGTGAGCGCTTCTTCCACAATTCGTTCTTTTGTATTCATTATCCTTCTCCCTGTAATAAATCTTTTACCAGCTGTTCCTGTTCAAACAGGGCACAGCCTCCAGTATGAAATTCCTCAAGGCTTCCGCTTTCCTGCAGTCTCAAAAACAGAGGAGACTGCAATGCCTCTTTAAGGCTTGTATGTACCAAACTTGTATCTGAATAGGGAGAAAACGGACAGGGCTCTGCGCCGCCGGATGCATTGATATGGAAAAATCCCCTGCCGGCCGCCAGACATCCTCCTGAAGCCTTTTCATCTCCCGGAAATGATATGAACACCATATCCTCCTGGTCCTCTCTGAGCTTTCGGAGCCTTTTTCCCAACGCTTCTCTCTCTTCTTCACCCGGAGCTAAATACTCTGTCTTCCCGTCAGCAGGTACATATTCCACATAGACGACTGCCTTACAGCCGTTTCTTCCAAGTTCACCGAGGAATTCTTCCGACGTGACCTCAAAAAGATTTTCCCTTGTCACCGTAACCGATGCGCCGAATAAAAGGTTCCGTTTTTTTAAACTTCCCATGGCCTGTCTGAGCTTTTGATAGACTCCGCTGCCTCTTCTGGCATCCGTCTGTTCCTCGCCGCCTTCTACACTCAGCACCGGAAAAAGATTTCTGTTGTCCGAAAACAATTTAAGACAATCTTCCTGCATCATAGTCCCGTTCGTAAACACCGGAAAGATTACCTTTTTATGTCTGCCCGCAAATTCTACCACATCCCTGCGCATCAAAGGTTCCCCTCCGGCCAGCAATATAAAACTTATGCCAAGTTTTTCTGCCTGATCAAAAATATCATCCCACTGTGCACCGGAGAGTTCGCCCTCATGCAGACCTTCGGCACAGGCTCCGTTGGCCCTGGCATAACATCCTTTACAGTGAAGATTGCATTGACTCGTAATACTTGCAATTAAAAACGGCGGAATATGCCCGCCCTTTTCTTCTGCAATTTCTCTTAATCTTCGGGCTCTTTTTTCCGCCGCCATAAATTTCAGCATAAAAAGGCTTCCCCTTGGATCAGAAACTCTCAAAATACCGCGGAGGATACGTTCAACCCCGTCACTTAAATACTTCTCCAACCGAAAATCCTGCATACTCTTACTCTCCTTTGACACGCCATGTTTGACTAGTATTTACTAGCTTCCGTTATCATCAGTATAGGATAGTAAACACTAGCCTGTCAAGAGTTTATGAGCTGAATCTATATTTCTTCCCGATGATCAGACATTTTGAATCTGTCCCATGGCCGATTTCCTCCGTCTTTGCAATGGAAACTCCCGGACCGGACATCTTCTTCACAAGCTCTTCCATCCTCGGGAGACATCCCCAGGCCTCCATTGTTGTAAATGTTCCCTTATGACTTGAAAGTCTAAATGCGTCAGAACTTCATTGGCCAGATCTCCTCCCGAAATATCAAAAAGTGCCTTGATCTCGGGATTCCGGTAAAACTCCATAAGTTCCCCGGCACGCTGCCTCCCTGTTCTGTCAAATACTGAGGAACCGGCATAAAGATACCGGCTGAAAACGGGTATGAACCCCAGCTGCTCCAAGGCATTTCCCAGCATCATCACGGCAGACCGGGCCGAGTCTGCAAGTCCGTTGGAACAGCATACAATTCCTGCCTTATCCTGTCTCCCAAGCATCAATGTCCTGTGCCTTTCCTAACAATTCCAACCCGTTTCATATCCTCCTCTAATAATGCACACGGATGATCATACGTCTCAAAACCGGCCGGCGAGCAAATATCGCGGTTCACCCAGCGGCATATGTGCTCCTGATACATCTTATCCATGTTCCAAGGCTCATCTGTATATTCCATGCATTCTATTGCCTTATTAAGCCCCGCCACAGGCTTCCGCCCGTGAGTCTTTGTGATCTTTGGCGCTCCAGCCAGGTTAAAGTAATCATTGATCTGCTCTTCTGTATATCCTTCACTGCGCAGACCGGCCTCTATGGCTTCTTCTGCCCTTTCGGGCAGCACTTTCCAGTCCGCTGCTTTCATTCCCACGAGCACCACAAAAAACCGATTGTTTGCATTGACCATAGCCAATGCCTTTTTCCCCATAAAACGTATAACATGCAGTTCCCAGCAAAAAAACAAGTCGATGGGCTCCCCATACGGCGGCTGTTTCACCTTCAGATGCTTTTGTAACGGAATCGTAATTCCCAGCTGCATTTGCTCTCCTCCTTACTTTTGGCTTATTCTAAATCTCTGATCTTTTTCCGCTCCTCCTCAGACATGGAATCCAGCAAATAACTGCGGTCCTTCTGCTGCCTTTCCAAAAACTCTTCCCTGATTGTCCGGTCAGCAAGCTTCACTTCCTCAAGCAGTTCCCTGGCAGAGAGCAGTGCACATCCCTGTCCCCGTATAATGATCTGTTCCATGCCGTCGGAGGTTGCCACCGTAACATCATATTTCCGCCCATGTTCGTGCGCGAACTTCTCGATATACTGATCCGCAGTCTCCGCCTCTTTTGTATAGACCACATGAATGTTCTGGTAATCCAATATTTCCGTATCATGACCCACAACCCGATAGGCATCAAAAACAACGATCAGCTGGCATTTCCTGATGCCCTGATAATTGCTCATGATGTCCAGCAGCTTCCCTCTGGCCGCATCAATATTTACCTCTGCCAGTTCTCTTAAATCTTCCCATGCAAAGATAATATTATAGCCGTCCACCAGCAGATATTTTTCACCCGGCTTTTTCTTCACTGAGGCCCTGGAAGCCGAACTCTTATAATCTTCCATCGTCCTCTCCAGTTTCTTTTTGACCCATCCGGTCTTTTTCTTTCGGTTCGCAAAATAAGTCTGTTCCAGAATCCGGTCGATCTCCTCCGTGTCAATCCATTCCTCTTCCGTATAGGAACGGCGCACCGCGTCCTCTTCTTCCGGCTCTTTTTCCTCTGCCGCAAGCTGGCATTCCACATGCATATAGTCCTTGACTTTGTCCCAGCTCACCGTAAATCCTGCCCCATGTGAACAGAAGACAGAGCCCGTCGGATTTTCTGTATCCCGCTCAGAATCGTAGCCGCTCTTTTCGATCACTTCCTCTGCATTGTAACAGGGCCTATAACCATTAAGGGCACAAAAAAGACGTCCCCTCCCCTTCGTGTAGGCTATGACTTCTTTCTGATAGCCGCTCATCTCTGAGACCGGGGCACTTCCGGTCAGAACTGACATCTCTCCCTCTGTCTGAGGGTTCTCAAACTCCCCGTACATCCGCTCAATATCCGACATAGCCCGTCCCACCATCTGCTGAGGCACTTCCATACGGAACTCATAGTACGGCTCCAAAAGGACAGACTCCGCCTGTTTCAGACCCTGCCGCACCGCCCGGTAAGTAGCCTGCCGGAAATCACCGCCCTCGGTATGCTTCAAATGAGCCCTCCCTGCTGCCAGCGTAATTTTCATATCAGTTATTGCAGAGCCGGTGAGAACCCCGGGATGCTCCTTTTCCTGCAAATGAGTTAAAATCAGCCGCTGCCAATTCTTATCCAGCATATCCTCGCTGCACTGAGTATCAAACTGAAGGCCGCTTCCCGGCTCCAAAGGCTCCATTAAAAGATGTACTTCCGCATAATGTCTCAGAGGTTCAAAATGTCCCACGCCCTCCACTGTTTTTTTGATGGTCTCTTTGTAAACAATATTTCCTGTTCCGAATTCAACTTCTGCATCAAACCGTTCGGCAATCAGGCTTTTTAGTATTTCCAGCTGAACTTCTCCCATGATCTGCACCTGAATCTCCTGAAGCTGCTCATTCCATAAAATATGAAGCTCGGGCTCTTCCTCCTGAAGCTGCCTTAATTTTGGCAGCATCACTCCTGCACTCATCCCTTCCGGCAGTATGACCTGATAGGTAAGCACCGGTTCCAGAGCCGGCTCATATCCGGTATCCTCGGTACCAAACCCATCTCCCGGACGGGTGTCCGTAAGCCCTGTGACCGCACAGATCATTCCTGCCTGTGCTTCCTCCGCCGTCTGATATTTTTCTCCGGAATAAATTCTGATCTGATTGACCTTTTCCTCTTTCGGTTTTTGTATCAGCGCCGACCTTACTTTCAGAACACCTCCTGTGACCTTTAAATGAGTCAGGCGGCTGCCCTGTTCATCCCTGGAGATTTTGAACACCTTTGCCCCGAATTCTTCGGAATAATCCACCGGACGGGTATAAGTCCCGATTCCCTGCAAAAATTCCCGGACTCCGTCTGCTTTCAATGCGGACCCGAAATAGCAGGGAAATACCCTTCTCTCCGCAATGATTTCTGAAATATCTTCACTGCCGATCATTCCGCTGTCTAAGTATGAGTTGAGCAGTCCTTCGTCACAAACTGCGATATCTTCATAAAAATCCTCACCGCATTCCCGGCTGAAATCAACACATCCCTCATCCAGCCGATTTTTTAATTCTGTCAAAAGCTGTTCTTTGTCAGTCCCCGGCTGATCCATCTTATTAATAAATAAAAAGGTTGGAATTTTGTATTTCTCCAATAAGCGCCACAACGTTTGCGTGTGTCCCTGGACTCCGTCGGCGCCGCTGATCACAAGAACCGCATAATCAAGAACCTGCAGAGTCCGTTCCATCTCGGCAGAAAAATCCACATGCCCCGGCGTATCCAGGAGTGTGATTTCCATTTCTCCGAACCGGAGAACTGCCTGCTTTGAAAATATGGTAATCCCGCGGTTTCTCTCAATCTCATGTGTATCCAGGAACGCATCTTTATTATCAACCCGTCCCATGCTCCGGATGCTGCCGCTCTCATAGAGCAGACCTTCCGACAGGGTTGTCTTTCCTGCATCCACATGGGCTAAAATTCCGATTACTAATCTCTTCATCATCTATAAACTCATTTCTATATTCTTATTTAGCTGTTAGTCCTATTATAGCAAATACGATGGACACAATATAGGGGCTTGATAACTTTGTGTATGTCCCTGATGAATTGTTTTTATTTTATCAGAAAAACGAAAAACAGCCCCAGGTTAAAAACCCTGAGACTGTCCGTGTTACTTCTTTTGATAAACAGAATGTCCTAAAAACTCCCACTTCCCATGCCCCGGCCTGATAATTTCTCCATTCCCGAGAAATAAATATCCTCCCGGTTTTAAAGACTGGTACAGACCCTGCAAAATTTCATTTTTCTTCTGAATGTCCATATACACCATCACATTTCGGCAGAAAATCACATCATACTGCTCATCCGGCCACTGCTGCTCTGCCAGGTTGTGATAACGGAACCGCACCATATCCTTGATCAGCTGAATGACTGCATAGGCAGTTCCATCCTTCTTAAAATATCTCATCCTCCAGTCCACCGGAACTTTTATAAGCTGCCTGGGCAGATATTTTCCTTCCTCACCCTGGGTGAGTTCGTGTTTTGCAATATCTGTCCCGGTAATCTCGATTTTGGGAAGTTTCCATCCCCGTCTTCGGCATTCCTCCGCCGTGATGGCAATAGTGTAGCATTCCTCACCGGTGGCACAGCCTGCACTCCATATGCGAAATACGTTTTCTTTACCTCTTAATCTCTGTAATATTTCATGCTCAAGATACTCAAACTGCCCGCTTTCTCTCATGAAATATGTATAATTGGTGGCCGTAAGATCAATTAAATTCTGTTCTGTCTCCGGATCTTTCTGTACTGCTTTTACATACTCCAAAAAACTCTCCAGCTGCAGCCGCTCCAGCTCATGCTGAATTCTGCATTGAATCAAATTTCTTTTGTTGGAAAGCTTCATCCCATATTTATTCTGAATGTATTCTGTCAGAGCATCAAACTCATCTTGATTCATCTCAATCATTTTCTTTACTCCTAAGTTTTACAGAGATAATTTATTTCAGTTAAGCGCACTCTGCGCGATAAGCTTATGATATAAGACTTTCTTTCAATTCTCTTCCGTAAAAATTTGTTTCTTTCATGCACTGAATAAAACTTTCTTTCGTCACTCCGCTTTTCTTTGGACGGAACTCCCATTCTGTCGTTGTAAGAGCCTTATCGGCCATTGCATCAAATTCGTGCTCAGACACTTCGATATCATCAAAACAGACCGGAAGTCCCATACTCAGATTGAATTTTGCAATTTTATCACGTTCTTCAAACTCTGTCGCAAATGTGAGCAGACACAGAACTCCTAAGGCTACTACCTCCCCATGAAGATGACGGTGTCCTCCTTTCGTGACCGTTGACCCATAATATACGCAATGTGCCAGGCTTGAATTATAGTAATAATCAGGCGCACTGCTGACCATATTGGAAACAAGTCCTGTACTGATGATGATATCCAGAGTCACCTGTTCCAGTTCATAGGAGACTCTTTTCTCCCTTAAATCTTCCAGTGCCTTTTTCCCATAGTCAATCAACGGGGCTGTACAAATGCGGCTCAGCTGGACTCCCATCATAGGCGTATGAGATAACTCATCCTCCCGGGACGCAAACACTGCCTCACACTCCTTGCTCAGGGCATCCCCGATCCCTGCCCAGAGGAGCTGTTCCGGAGAATCGGCTATAATTGATGATTCAATAAATGTATGGTCCGCTGCTTTGGGATAGTAGTATTCGCGAAAAGAACCATCCGGATGATAGATCACTGAAATCGCTGTCACTGCCGCACAGTTGGATGCAACCGTAGGAAAACAAAACAGCGGTTTGTCCAGTTCATTAGCCAGATATTTACCTGTATCACAGGCACGCCCTCCTCCAACGGCAAAAATCATATCTGCCTGCCTCACCACATCCTGCTCCATCAGAACATTTCCGTTTTCGTATGTAGAATCTCCGCCGTACCAGATAAAGTCCAAAATCTGCACGTCAGAATCCTTCACCCCCTCCAAAAGCTTCTCTTTTGCTTTTGACATTGCCGTCTTTCCTCCGATGACAACTGCTGTCTTTCCAAGAAACCGGGCCTTCTCCGGAATTTCCCGATAACAGCCTTCTCCAATTGTATATCTGGGTAAATTTACACTGTAGTAACTCATATGTTATACTTCCTTTCTGATTTTTATACAGTCTCACAGGGTATTTTTTTATTCCGTCGAGAGGTTTTCATAACTTTCATAATGGACTAAAAAGTCTCCTTATGTCCGAAAACATAAAGAGACCAAATTATCCGCTATTAATTTCTGGACTGCTGATGATACATTGAAGTCATTATAATCCTGAAAAAAATAATATGCAAGTCCTTTTACCCCTATCAAATTTTCCCAGATTTATATAGGCGGATAGTATCTTCGATTGCGTGATAGTCCCGCTCAAACAATTCATCACTGATTTGGGTCTTCAATATATCCTGAGGAACCCTCTCTATGATTTTATCAATAACGAATCTCTTGCTCTTTTGTTTGTACTTCGGAAGCTGATTTAATTCCTGTATATGAGCCAATTCCGGCCTCCAAAGTAATTTCATTTTATCTTTCCACACGAGTTTCGGATTTTCGACCGGACTCCGGAGCAGATAGAAATCCACTTGATCTCCTGCCTCTTCTACCGTAATGATTCCCCACCATTCCGGTACCTTTTCTTCTATATGCAGTGCATGTCTGGTGCCTGCGACCACATAATTATAGTCGAAAAACCGGTCATAGTCTCTGATCTGTCTGCTCAGCCGGGTATAAGTATCCGCATCGCTCTTAATCTCTATACCAAAAACAGAATCCTCTGTAACCATGACAATATCTGCTCTGGATCGTCCCATCTGTTTTTCTTCTATTATTCTGATCTTATGATAGCACTCCTCCAAAAAATCAAAGAGAGGACTGCGAATGTCTTTATCGTATAGCATATTTTTTAATCCATTCTCGCCTATATATTAATTTAGTATAAATCTCAAGTTGTTTCTCAAGCTCTCCCAAATCAGAATAGCTCATCTCCTCTATGTGCTAAATCTTATCTAAGTTTATATCCTACTACAGCATCTTTGGTTTTTCCTTTATCAGTTCCAGATTAATATTTTCTGCCACTGATAAGTGACGGTTCAGCAGGTCCTCAAGCTCTATATGATTCTGCTGTTCAAGGGCAGCCATGATCCCTTTGTGTTCCCCGATGGTCTCCTGCATCCTTCCTTCCCGTGTAAAAGAAAGAACATTCTGCCAAAAGATACGGTGCATATATTCTTTATACAAATGCAGCATTGCATCATTTTCCAGAAACTCCACGATACCTTTATGAAACTCATAATCAATCCTGGCAAACTCCTCGCTGGAACCGTTTGTATCGATCAAATTCTGCTGCTGTTTAATCTTCATTCTCAGATCGATCAGACATTTTTGTGCCTCGGCTGAATCCAAATCTGCGACCAGCTGTTTTAAACAAAAGGTCTCAATGGCATTCCGTATTTGATAGGTTTCCCTGATATCATCCTCCATCATTTCATGAATCATGAATCCTTTGCTTGGATAGACGTCAATATAGCGTTCCTGCTCCAGCCGTAAGACAGCATCCCTCAAAGGAGTTTTTGAGATTCCCAGTTCTTCCGCCACTTTTTTCTGGGAATAGATAACCCCATGTTCCAACTTATCGTTCAGTATCAGATCCTTCAGATAATCATATGCTTTGGACTGCAACAGCTGTGTACTTTTCATGCTACTACCTCATCTTCTAAAAAGCCTCATCATATTGTTAACAATTATCTAATACTATAGCATATCTTTCAGATTCTTTCATCCACTGCAATTTATTATAGAAGAAAAAACATCCTTTTCTCCAATACATTTGAAAAAAAGGATGTCCGTAAATTTACAGATTACTAAAAGATCACTCGATGGAGCATTGCCGCAAGAAATGCTCCGATCAAAGGACCTGCTATGGGAACCCACGCATATCCCCAGTTTGATCCTTCTTTATTCTTTATAGGGACAAGCGTATAGATAATACGGGGCATAAGATCTCTTGCCGGGTTAATGGCATAACCGGTCAGTCCCCCAAAAGACATGACCCCTCCTGCTACTCCGCAGAATACAAAGAACATTGCCACTCCATTTGCCGGATTTTGATGTCCGAGGGAAAGCAGGACAAACATGAGACAAAAGGTTGCCATGATCTCCGACAGACAATTCCGCCAGGAATTCTGAATTGACGGACCTGTGGTAAATACACCCAGCTTGGTACCCGGACACTCTTCTTCATCCAGATGATCTTTATACAGCTGCCAGATGATCAAAGCTCCGATAGATGCCCCGATGCATTGTGAGATGATATATCCCGGAACAAGGCTTCCGCTCAAATTTCCTGCTGCCCAAAAACCCACCGTCACTGCCGGATTGCAGTGCGCTCCGGATACAGGTCCGAAACATACTGCTACCGTCACCATTGAAACACCCCATCCAAGAGCTGCTACAATACCTCCGGCTCCGCACATACCAGATTTACTCAAAGAAATATTTGCACAGACACCCAATCCTAACACCATAAATAATGCAGTTCCAACCAGTTCTGCAAGATACAGATTCATATGTTCCATCTGCCACTCCTTCCTGAACCGCCGTTTTATCTGCGGATCAATTCCTCAACAGCCTCTTTCAGCGTATAAGTCTCTCCTACATTACCCGGAAAAATAATATATGGGATTTTCGGAAATTTACTTTGTTCATCTGTCTGCCAGACAGGAATTCCCGGTTTGATCTGGCCCATAACATTTGCTTTTTTCACTGAAAGTGCTTTTGTACCTATATCACTGGATGTAATACCTCCTTTAGCAACTACAAAGGCAGGAACAATTTTCAGTCTTCCCACCAGAGCCTGAACCCCCTGTGAAATTTTTACAGACCGGAGCAGAGCTTCCGTTTTGCTGTCATTGTCAACTGTCAGCAGTCTGCGTTTTGTATAACATACGGCAGTCTTCCCGGATGCTATGATCTGTTCGCTAAGACTTACCACCCGGCTGATCTCATCCTCAAAAACCTGATCTCCCTTCAGTACCAGATCTGAATTAAACTCAATTCCAGTTACTTCGTCTAATGTCAGAAGTTCCTTTAACTGGGCTGTTGTCTTATTGGTATGAGAGCCTACCACCACAATTCCCCCATTGTTTGTGTCCGCAGTTATCATTTCATTTTTAGTCAAAAGTTCCCTGTCTGTTACCCCTCCGATTACCTTTACCAGGGATGCGGCCGACCGGAATAAAAATGTCTTTCCTTTCTCCATTGTCCGGTAGAGCGCAGTACAGAATACTTTAAGGTCACAATAATCCACTGCATTGACAATCACCTTATTGAAATTTTCAACAGTCATCAGCTTTTGCTCGATTTGTGCATAGTCACAGTTTCTGAGCATTTCAAGAGAAATGCAGATGGTATCTTCTCCCTTAAACACCCCTTCATTTTTTTCTTCCACATACTCTCTCAGATCTGAACTCTTGTATCCGAATGTTTTATCTTTGGAAAATTCCGTCTCTCCGGCCGGCACCAGCATTTCATTATCTTTTACATAATGGACGTTATCAATGGTGTATCTTCCGCCTTCTTTAAAAAAGAAACACAGAATTTCCCCGTCAACAGGATGATCGCCCTGTTTTTCCATGACTTGCTTTAAAGTATTTGTCTCTAAAGGATAATGCCCCCTTAGTGTAGAATCACTCCTGCTGATCAACACATATTTCTGATTCAATTCCCGGGAGATTTCTTCCACTGTCCGGGCAATTTCTTCATGCACCTGTCTTGTCTGTTTCGGTGTCATGGACCTGGAATTGGTTAATATGTAAAACAGTCTGTTTTCTTCGATAAACCCTTTTCTCATACTGGCTTTTGACCAGTCTGTAAATACCGAAATATCATGAACAGTCTGTATCCCGGTAGGGTCATCATCCAAAACAACAAACTTTATCTGACTTTTATTAATCTCTTCGTTCAGCAGCCGGCCGATCTTTCTTTCGTCAACAGGACTGTACTGCTTTAAAACTTCTATCGTCATATATTCAGCCATAATCCATCACCTCTCAGTATTCTCTGTTGTACTTTTTACTTCTGTCTGTGCAAGTTTCTCAAAATACTGGACAATCCCTGCATGATCGTCATTCATATGTCCCGATACCTTCAGTGCCTGAAAAACCTCAAAAAGCTGGCTGGTAAAAGGCACCGGCACGTCGATTTCATGGGCTGTCTCAACCACGTTTTTAATATCCTTGTGATTAATAGAAATCTTCCCTCCCGGCTTAAAATTTCTTTCAAGGATCATCGGCATCTTTGCATCTAAGACAGCACTTCCGGCCAGTCCGCCTCTGATCGCCTTATAAACTTTGGACGGATCTGCGCCGGCCTTTGATGCAAGGACAAAAGCTTCCGAAACGGCAGCAATATTCATATTTACAATCACCTGATTGGCAAGCTTTGTAATGCTGCCGCTTCCGCTTCCGCCGATCAGCAGTGCCGAAGATCCCATAATCTCAAAATACGGAATCAGTCGGTCAAAAGCGTCCTGATCGCCTCCCGCCATGATGGCAAGAGTTCCTGAAACAGCTCCTGGTTCCCCGCCGCTGACAGGCGCATCCACAAAACTGACTCCCAGTTTTTCCAATTCTTCATAACATTCTTTCGACTGGACAGGGGTCACAGAACTCATATCACATATGACCGTTCCTTCCCTGACCGTGGATGCGATCCCCTCTTTCCCGAAAAGAGAGTCCTTTACAATCATTCCATTTGGAAGGATCATAAAAATAATGCCGCATTCCTTTCCAATCTGTGCCTTTGTTCCTTCCAAAGCTCCAAGGTCTGTCATCTGTTTTACTGCCTGATGATTCAGATCATTTACCATCAGCTCTACGTGTGCATTTTTTAAATTAATGGCCATTGGGAGTCCCATGATCCCAAGACCTATAAATCCTACTTTTGTCATTTTTCTGTCTCCTGTCATTTCTCTTCAATCTCTGCCATACATACAACCTGACTAGAATCCAGACCTTCAATCCTCAGTGGCGCATTGATAAAATTAAGTATTTTTGCATCCTTTGGAATTTCTGAGAGATGCATGTCTTCTATTCCTGTCACAAATTTTCCTGTATAGAATCCCAAGATATTTCTGTGGCAATCCGGAGGAAGTTCTCCTTCCGGCACTTTATCAGACGGCGATCCGATGGCCAGAAAATCCATTCCGATTCCTTTTAAGTCCGGAAAATTTTCTGAAAGGTAAATTCCTGCACTTGGCGCGATATATGGCCCTTCCTTTTGGTATCTCTCCGGCTCTGTAAACTTATACTGTTCAAATCCTGTACGGATCAGAGCAAAAGATACTTGTGATAAAACATCCGCAAAAGGTTCCAGATCCTCTTTGGTGATTCCCTGGGCATCGCTCTTTGGTATTTCTAAAAGTGCGGTTTTCTTGTGAAAGAAATATTCTACCGGCAGTTCATTTATACTGATTCCGTTTTTAACAAAGTGTCTTGGAGCATCCATATGGGTTCCGAAATGATTGGGCAAAGTGCTTATATAGGAACAAAATGGACAGTCATCTGATACATCGGTCATCTGCTCCACCTTAATAACCGGCTCCCCCGGCCACGCCAATCCTTCCGGATCTAATTTGTGTGATAAAAATAAATACATTACAGTTACCTCCTTCTCTTTAAAAAACTAAAATGAACCTGTACTTTTGATATAATTAGTATACCGGTATATCGGTATATCAGTCAATCATTTCTTGCTATCTTGTATAATTTATATATCATTTCTGTCAATTTATTGTGCATAATTATATATGAGTTTTATATCACTATCGTTGGATAGCTTCTTTTATTTTTTAGGAAAGTCTTTCACGCGTTAGCGTGACAAGGTCTTTCTTAAGAAAAAAGAACAAAGTGGGCAAGCCCACTTCAACGCCCCAACCCCTCACTCTTTGAGGGGCTTGACAACTTTGCGTGCCAGATGCAATTTGCCGCAGGCAAATAATTTCCTTACGCATCTGTGCACAACCCGCGGAGCGTTTTTATTTCATAGGGAAGGTCGTAGAACTTTCCTATGAATTAAAAATCATAGAGAGACTTTTGATATAATTTTCTGTCTAAGGTTCATATTAATAGTTTGATAGATTTTCGATTATCTCTTTAGAAGTTCTTATATGTCGGAAGATGTTCACGTTTCCGCTCATAACCCCTCACATCTTTGCTATAGGAAGTAGTAGGAATGGTAATCGAGTAGGGGAGATTAAATCTCCCCTCTCACACCACCGTACATGCCGTTCGGCATACGGCGGTTCAACATAACTTCAAAGCATGACGTTCCATGTAATAATCGTAGCAACTCACAAGCCCTGCCTGTTTCAGCTTTTCTTTTGAGATTGCCC
>NZ_CAJSYK010000034.1:0-23557 GCF_910574135.1 Anaerostipes faecis
AATCGGCTTCGCCGCAAATTTTGAGCGATTTGTCAAGTGTTTTTAAAAAAAGTGGGTGATTTTTTTGAGATAGGGTCTGAAAGCCTTATAAAATCAGGGCTGAAGATTCCGAGAAGTTATTACAGTCCATAGGAGGACAGGTGGCAGGCTCTGTGTTCTTAGTCCTTGTGTCCAAATATATTTCTCAGAAAGAGCGTGTCGTCTACTATGGTATTTTTGTAGCGGTATTCAGATTCTCCGCGGCCCTTGGTGTAGTTGCGGCCGGATATGTGACAAAAATAGACTGGAGATGGATGTTTGCGATTCCGATGATCTCCATAGTATTTCTTCCGGCACTTTCAAAGAACCTTCCGGATGAACACGCAAAAGGCGCTAAGATCGACGGCTGGGGCTTTACTCTGATCGGAGCTTTCGCAGGGGCCGTCACAATGTTCTTTACAGATATGAATATGCTCTGGACTGCCGCAACAGTTGTGACTCTGGTAGCGTTCATTGTGTACATCAATAAAGCCGAAGACCCGATCATCACTCCTGCCTTTTTGAAAAATCCGGCATTTGTGGCGACGATGGTTGTCATCTTCGTAGGTTACTTTTTCAGCTATACACTGAATGCCGGTGTGAATGCCATCGGACTTGAAGTATTCGGCATTGATTCTGCTCAGGTTTCCAACCTGCTCGTCTGGTCCATCCTCCTTGCAGCAGTGCTTGGATTCGTGTGCGGACCGGTCATCAAAAAGATCGGACGTTCCGCGGGAATCATCATGGCTCTCTCTGCTATGGGACTCGGTCTGATCGCCATTGCATTTGCGATTCCATACGGTAAGGTTGCAGCTCTGGCGGCAGCACCGTGTATCTATTATTTCGGAACATCTTTCTTCTACTCACCGATCGTAGATACCGCGACACTTACGGTATCACCGGAAGAGTCAGGACGTGTGCTGGGGATCAACGACCTTGTCCAGGCGATCACAGGGTCTGTCGGTGTGGCGGTTTTCGGACAGCTCATGTCAAAAGGCGCTATGTCAGGCGGAAGTATTACAGGGGTTGAGGCCGGCGCTGCCTCCACATATGCAAATGTGTTCCTTGTAGGCGGTGTTATCGTGCTTGCTGCTTTGGTGATCTTCATTGTGACGAAGAAGATGATCTACAGCCGTTCAAGAAAAGATGATGAATAAATTTAATAAGTAAGAAAAACAGAATGGAAAATATCAAAAGACAAGGATATTTTTCATTCTGTTTATTTGGGTTTTTACTACTATGTATCTCTATAACCAAAGAAATGATACAACGATAGTTTTTTATCACTATTGGAGGAACGCATTTCAAAGCGTGACGGAAATAGTGATAAAAAACTCATGAGATCCTGACATTGATTCCTTTGCTTTCCAGTTCTGACTTGGAAGCTTCAGAAATTTGATCATCGGTAATAACTGTTTTGACCTGTTCCTTTAGATTTAGGGGAACGATTCCGTGTTTGGAAAACTTATCACTTTCTGTTAACACGATAACTTCTCCTGCCTGTACGGCCATATCCCGCACAGCTTGTGCACGCATCTGATCCCGATTTGTAAAGCCCACATTAGGGGCATATCCGTCTGTTCCGATAAAAAACAGATCTACAAGAAAGTTTTCTACGCAGGGACGAATCATCGGACCTACCATGACTTGGGAATCCTGCTGATAGGTGCCGCCCAGAAGAATAATCTGAAAATTTGATTTCCCACGGATATGCTCTGCGATAAAAGCACTGTTAGTAATAATCGTCAGATCTCTTTTGGACGAAGCCAGTTCATCAGCTAAAAGAGCACAGCAGCTTCCGCTTTCGATCATAACCGTATCGCCATCGCAGACAAGTTCAGCAGCCTTTTTTGCGATTTTCCGTTTCGCCTCATAATGATAGGCGATTCTCCCATTAATATCATCTGTGCTGCATAAGAGCGCAAATCCGTGTTCACGTTTTATGATTCCTTTGCGTTCCAGTTCATCTAAGTCTTTTCTGACAGTAACCTGTGAAACACCAAGTTTTTCGGAAAGAAGTGATACTTCGATTTTGTTCTTCTGGGTAAGCAGTTCCAATATCTTATTTGTTCTGTTTTTCATATGATGACTCCGTTCGTATCGTATACTGAAAATATATACCCAAAGGGCATCCCGTGTTTCATACCCTTCGGGTGGACGTGCTTCGCACGATAAGGTATGATATTTTATATTGCTTTTTAGTATACCACAAAAAATTATATTTCAATAGAGTTAAGTTACGAATGAAAGAAATTTATGTTTAAAAAAACGCATCAATGCCACAATTAATAAATATCTGAAGATAATCCTGTAAATCTTCCCTGTGAATAGACGGTACATTCTGGTAATCATATGTCTGATCCAATAAGCTGTATTTGTTTTCGCCAAATTGGTGGAAAGGAAGAAGTTGACATTTTCTGGCCCCTGCTTCCTGCAAGGCGTTTGCTAATCCGGCGGCATCTTCCGGGGAATTATTAAATCCTGGGATGACAGGTATTCTGGGCAGCACTTCTTTTCCCATTTTAATGGCGCGCTTCATATTGGAAACAGAAAGATCGTTGCCAACACCGGTACCCTCTATATGTTTTGCGGAATTCCAGTGTTTCATATCAAACAGTATATAATCAAGATTTTCTATAACACGGTTAAAGATCTCCGGATCAGCAAATCCTGTTGTCTCGCAGCAGGTATGCAGTCCCTTTTCTTTAGAAGCAAGCAGCAATTCTTCGGCAAAGTCGGGCTGAGAAAGAAATTCACCTCCGGACAGTGTAATACCGCCGCTGCTTTCTTCATAAAAAACTTTATCCTGCATGACCACATCCATGACATCCTGTACGGTTTTTATATCTCCTTCCAATTCTAAAGCTTTCCCCGGACACTCAAGTACACACTGCCTGCATCCAGTACACTTGGCTGCATTTATATGGATATGATCATGCTTCAAAGAAATTGCCTGAGCAGGGCATATATCCATACAGTGATGACATCCGGCGCATTTTTTTTGATCCCATAATACCTGCATTTTAGCCAACTGGCTTTCAGGGTTAGAGCACCAGCGGCAGCGCATGGGACATCCTTTAAAAAACACAACCGTACGGATGCCGGGGCCGTCATTGACGCTGAACTTTTGAATATTAAAGATAACACCGGTTTTTGTATAATCTGCTTTTTTCATGATAATCTCCTTTACTGATAAGATCATATCATATTTGTTTCAAATTGAAAATGAAAAATTTCAAATGAAATGTAAAAGGATTTTATACTAAAATCATCTTGACTTTTTGCCGGAAAAGAGTTAGAGTTAAATTACAAATAAAACAAATAATAATTACGAGTGAAATTAAAAGGAGAAGCTTATGGAAAACAAAGCGCATTTTGGATCATTAACAGACAGAATGAGAACTTTCCGTGAAGAAGTCTTGGATGAAAAACCTTACATTGATGCTGAGAGGGCATTACTGGCGACTCAGGCTTATAAAGAGAATCAGAATCAGCCGCGTGTTATGGTAAGAGCACTTATGTTGAAGAAGATTTTGGAAGGTATGACGATTTACATTGAAGACAAATCTCTGATTGCCGGCAATCAGGCGACCAAGAATACAAATGCTCCGATTTTTCCGGAATATACGATGGAATTCGTCCTGAACGAATTGGATCTCTTTGAAAAGAGAGATGGAGATGTTTTCTATATAACAGAGGAGACAAAACAACAGCTCCGTGAGATTGCTCCATTCTGGGAGAATAATAATCTCCGTGCAAGAGGTGAGGCGCTTCTTCCTGATGAAGTCAGTGTTTTTATGGAGACCGGTGTTTTCGGTATGGAAGGAAAACTAAATGCAGGAGATGCCCATCTGGCAGTTAATTATGGCAGACTTCTGTCTGAGGGATTGAAAGGATATGAAGAAAGAACAAAGGCTCTCAAAGATGCTCTTGACTTCACTGATCCGGAGAGTGTTGATAAAAATGAATTTTACAAGTCTGTCTTGATTGTGATTGAGGCGGTTCATCATTTTGCATTGCGTTACAGCAGGCTGGCAAAAGAATTAGCTGATAAAGAGAAGGATCCGAAGAGAAAAGCTGAGTTGGAAGAGATGTGCAGAATTTGTTCCAGAGTTCCATATGAGCCGGCATCCTCTTTCAAAGAGGCCGTACAGTCTGTCTGGTTCATCCAGCTGATCCTGCAGATCGAGTCAAACGGACATTCCTTAAGTTACGGAAGGTTTGACCAGTATATGTATCCGTATTATAGGAAAGATATTCAGGACGGAGCGATGGCAGAGGAAGAGGCGGAAGAACTCCTTACCTGCCTGTGGATCAAGACACTGACCATCAACAAAATAAGATCCCAGGCGCATACCTTAAGTTCAGCCGGTTCCCCTATGTATCAGAATGTTACGATCGGCGGACAGACACCGGATAAGAAAGATGCAGTGAATGAATTAAGTTTTGCAGTACTTAAGTCTGTTGCACAGACAAGGCTTACCCAGCCCAATTTGACGGTACGATATCATCAAAATATCAACGAGCAGTTTTTTGACGAATGCATCGAAGTTATGAAACTGGGATTCGGAATGCCGGCACTTAACAATGACGAGATTATTATACCTTCTTTTATCAACTGGGGTGTCAAAGAAGAGGACGCTTATAACTACAGCGCCATTGGATGTGTAGAGACCGCAGTTCCCGGCAAGTGGGGATACCGCTGTACTGGAATGTCTTATATTAATTTCCCGAGAGTTTTGCTTTGCGCTATGAACAATGGCGTGGATCTGACAAGTGGAAAGAGATTTACAAAAGGCTATGGCTATTTTAAGGATATGGACTCCTACGAGGATCTGCTGGCAGCATGGGACAAAACGGTGAGAGAAATGACACGTTACAGTGTTATCGTAGAGAATGTCATTGACAAAGCTTCAGAAAGAGATGTACCGGATATTCTTTGCTCTGCGCTTACAGATGACTGTATCGGAAGAGGAAAGACCATCAAAGAAGGCGGAGCTGTTTATGATTTTATTTCCGGTCTTCAGGTTGGAATTGCCAATATGGCAGATTCCCTGGCTGCTATTAAGCAGCTTGTTTACGAAGAAAAGAAGATCACAAAAGAACAGCTTTGGAATGCAATCCTTGATGATTTTCAGTCTTCGGAGAATCAGAAGATCCAGGAGATGCTGGTCAATGACGTACCGAAGTACGGCAATGATAATGACTATGTAGATCAGCTGGTCATTGAAGCATATGATTCTTATTTAGATGAAATCAAGAAATATCCAAATACCCGTTACCAGCGAGGGCCGATCGGGGGAATTCGTTATGGCGGTACGTCTTCCATCAGTGCCAATGTGGGCCAGGGTATGGGAACCAAAGCAACACCGGATGGAAGAAATGCATTTGAACCTTTGGCCGAAGGCTGCAGCCCTGCACATAATGCGGATAAGAATGGTCCTACAGCAGTGTTTAAGACTGTCTCTAAACTTCCTACTGAAAAGATTACCGGAGGTGTTTTATTAAATCAAAAGATGACGCCTCAAATGCTTTCTACTGAGGAAAACAAGCAAAAGCTGGAAATGCTTATCCGCACATTTTTCAACAGACTGCACGGATATCATGTACAGTATAATATTGTGTCAAAAGAAACTTTGCTTGATGCGCAAGAACATCCGGAAGACCATAAAGATCTGATTGTCCGTGTGGCCGGATACAGTGCATTCTTTAATGTACTTTCTAAAAAGACACAGGATGATATTATTGAAAGAACAGAGCAGACACTGTAATTGAAAGGAAGATTTACCATGAAATTAATGATTGATGATGCGAACATCGAACAAAAATTTACGAAATGATGTACTCAAAGAACTCGGAAATAATACTTATGTAAAAATTCCGTCTGTTCCGGAAGGATTTAAAGCAATGCAGGAATTAAAGAAAGAGGGAATTAAACTGACAGCAACCGCAGTTTATACACCGATGCAGGCGTTCCTTGCAGCAAAGAGCGGAGCATCCTACGTAGCTCCTTATATTAACCGGATTGATAACATGGGATATAACGGTATTCAGGCTGCAAAAAAATCCATGATATTTTCAGAAACCTTTGTGAGATGCTTCCAGGTAAGCCTTTCTGCCTATAGTTGTTCTATTCAAAGTGAAAACAAAAGGCGGCAGGTTGACAAAAAAGATTCAACACAATAAAATAATAGTAAACAATATAAAATAATAGCCACACGGAAGGATGAAATCATATGGTCAGATTTGCAGTAATCGGAACAAATTTTATAACAGACAATTTCATGGATGCGGGGAGCCAATGTGAGGGCTTTAAGGTCCAGGCAGTGTACTCAAGGAGCATGGAAAAGGCAAAAGAGTATGCAGGAAAATATGGGATCGAAGATTGCTATGATTCTCTTGATGCTCTGGCGGCTGCAGAAAACATTGATGCAGTTTATGTGGCATCTCCTAATGCACTCCATGCAGGACAGAGTATAAAGATGCTGAAAGCCGGCAAGCATGTCCTGTGTGAAAAGACCATTGCTTCCAATTCCGGCGAATTAGAGCATATGATCAAGGCTGCAAAAGAACATCAGGTCATCGTTATGGAGGGCATGCGTTCCGTATTTGATCCCGGCTTTGCGGCGATTCGGGAAAACCTGCCAAAGCTCGGAAAGATCCGCAGAGCAACATTCCAGTACTGTCAGTATTCCAGGAGGTATGACAATTTTAAAAAGGGGATCATAGAGAATGCCTTCAAGCCTGAGCTTTCCAACGGTGCTTTGATGGATATCGGCGTCTACTGTGTGCATCCGATGGTGAAACTGTTCGGACTCCCCAATGAGATTTCGGCTCACTGCCTGAAACTTTCCAATGGAGTTGACGCCTCCGGTACGATTGTGGCCATGTATGATGAAATGCAGGCGGAGCTTATGTACTCTAAGATTACAAATTCCGCACTTCCAAGCCAGATCCAGGGGGAAGAGGCCTCCATGATCATAAAGGAAATTCCGGATACGACAACAATCGAGATTGTGTACCGCAGCGGAGAAAGAGAAGAGATCAAAATAGACAAAAAGACCAACAACATGTATTATGAGATAGAAGAATTCATTCGGCTGGCAGAAGCAAAAGAAAGTGCTGAGATACATAATCAATACTCTATATTGGAGTTGAAGGTCATGGATGAAGCGAGAAAACAGATGGGAATCGTGTTCCCGGCAGACCAATAGGGAGGAAGTTATGGAAGATATTAAAACATTAATTGATCAGATTAACGAGGAGCAGAAAGAGCTTGTCCTGAAATCGTTCACAAACGAAGAAGCCTGCGCCCTGGGTATTGAGATGTACCAGAAAGCTTTGAGAGAGAACAAACCTATTGTAATATCCATTACAAAGAACAGAAAGCAGATTTTTTATGCGGCACTGGAGGGAACGTCCAAGAACAACGAAGACTGGGTCCGCAGAAAAGAAAACACGGTTTATGATTTTGAAAAAAGTTCTTACGAGATGAAACTGTCTATGGACCTCAAACAGGATGACCTGTGGAATCGGTATGGTCTGGAAAAAGGCAATTACGCTCAGGCAGGGGGAAGCATTCCGGTCTTCGTTTCCGGGACAGGCATGATCGGAACCGTGACCGTATCCGGAATGGCTCAAAGTGAAGATCACGCCTTTGTAGCAGAGGCATTAAAAACGCTGAAGTAAAAGCTGTTATTTCTATAATAAAGAATAAATTCAGTAAAATCAAAGTAGGGGACTGCTGTGGCATGACGGAGAAATCGGTTATGTACAGCAGTTCCTTTTTATTTCACAGGAAAGTTCAACGACCTTCCCTGTGAAATAAAAATGCTCCGCGGGTTGTGCACAGATGCGTAAGGTCACAATATCGTGATAATCACCGGATTGAAGGCCTTTCAGCTTAATTGTATGATAAAATAGAAGCTGAACACAGATGAAAATACGGGAAGAAGGTGCAAAATGCAGAAGATATTGATTGTGGAAGACGACCGGGAACTGAACCGGACGATCTGCTATACGCTGAAAAAAGAGGGGTATGACATATATTCAGCGTATTCGGTTCGTGAGGCAAAAGCCGTATATCGAAAAGAAAAAATGGGACTGATTTTATTGGATGTCAATCTGCCGGACGGAGAGGGATTTTCTCTTTGCAGATGGATGAAAGGACAGAGTGAAGTCCCGGTTTTGTTCCTGACAGCGAGAGATCTGGAGGAGGATGCCCTGGAGGGCTATGGTTCCGGGGCGGAGGATTTCATTACGAAGCCGTTTTCTATCAAGATCTTAAAAGAAAAAATCCGCGTGGTTTTAAAAAGAGAAAAAGCCGGCAGACAGAATTTCTTTGACGATGGATTTTTAAAGATTGATTTTGAGAGGGCAAAGGTAGAGGCAGGCGGAAAAGAATGTACAGTTACCCCTACGGAATTCCGGCTGCTTCGCCAGTTTGTCCTGAACAAAGGACAGCTTCTGACCTATGCTGTATTACTGGAGCGCATTTGGGACAATGGAGGATGCTTCGTGGATAAGCATACTCTGGCAGTGAATGTAAATCGTCTGAGAAAAAAGATCGAGGACGGAGAGCATCAATATATTTCTAATATTTATGGGATGGGATATCAATGGCTGGAATTATGACAGCAGCGGCATGCTGCCTTTTTTTCGTATCGGTTTCTATGGGAATAAAAATGTGGAAGTTAAAACGGGATATTTCCTCATTTACCGACCGCCTGCTCCGATGTCTGAACGATATGACCTGCGGCAGGGAACTGGAAAGATTAAATGAAGAAGGAGATACTTTGTGGGATAAAGTATACGAAAAGCTTCAGAAGCTGGAGCGCATCTGGAAGCGGGAAAGCGCGGAAAATCTGGAAGAGAAGAAAAAAATCAAAAGCCTGATCTCAGATATTTCCCATCAGACGAAAACCCCTATCGCAAATATCAAGCTCTATGAGGAGGTTTTGCTGGATGAAGGACTGGGTACGGCAGAGGCAGAGGAATTTCTTCAAAAGGTAAGGATTCAGACCGAAAAGCTGGATTTTCTTCTGCAGAGCATGGTGAAAATGTCCCGTCTGGAAACAGGGGTTATAGAAGTCTGCTGTATGAAATTACCCTTGTGCGGGACCCTTCTCAGAGCGGTGGCGGCAATCGTGCCGAAAGCCGAGAAAAAGCAGATACGCCTGTCTGTGGACTGCGATGAGGACATAGTGGTAAATCATGATACAAAGTGGACTGAGGAGGCTGTTTTTAACCTTCTTGACAATGCGGTAAAGTATACCGGCAGGGGAGGAAGTGTCGGGATCTCTGTGTCTGTCCAGGAGATATTTACGAAGATCACTATCAGAGATTCAGGAAAAGGGATCGCCCTGGAGCGTCAGGCAGAGATCTTCACAAGGTTTTACCGGGAACCGGAAGTATATGATCAGGAGGGGATCGGTGTGGGACTTTATCTGGCGAGAAAGATCATAGCACTGCAGGACGGCTATATCCAGGTCTGTTCTGAGATTGGAAAAGGATCTGATTTTCAGATTTACCTGCCCAACGGGTGACAGAAGGAAAGTCACAGTACTGTGAAATTTTATGCCTGTGAAAGGTTTGTGATTTTTATGAGTTATGATTGCAGTAATAAAAGAAAGGAGATAAATCTATGGAATCATACATAGTAGAGACACGGGCATTAAAAAAATATTATCAGCTGGGGACGAACGTTGTGAAAGCACTGGACGGGGTAGACTTCAGGGTGAAAGACCAGGAATTTGTTTCTATCATCGGTAAATCGGGAAGCGGGAAGAGTACACTCCTTCATATGATCGGAGGGCTGGATGTGCCTACGGAAGGTGAGACGTATGTAGACGGAAAGAATCTTGCGGAAATGAACAGGGAACAGCTTGCGGTTTTCCGCAGAAGAAAAATCGGATTCATATTTCAGAATTATAATCTTGTCCCGGATTTAAACCTGTATGAAAATGTGACCCTGCCTATTGAACTGGATGGAGATTGTGTGGACAGAGAATTCATTGACGAGATCCTGAATCTTCTGAAACTGCAGGAGAAAAAAGAGGCGCTGCCCAGCACCTTGTCCGGAGGACAGCAGCAGAGGGCGGCCATTGCCAGAGCTATTGCATCAAAACCTTCGATTATTCTGGCTGATGAACCTACGGGGAATCTGGATACTGCTTCCAGCCATGATGTGCTGGGGCTTTTAAAGGCAGTAGCGGGCCGATTTAAACAGACCGTTGTGCTGATTACCCATGATCAGGATATTGCACAGCTTTCTGACCGGATCGTTCACATCGAGGACGGACGGATCGTGAGAGGAAGTGATGCGTATGCTGGAGAATAATAACCGGAAGATTATTACAAAGATGGCCATGTCTTCGCTGAAAGGAAACAAGCCTAAATTTGCCGTGATGATCATCGCCGTCATGCTGTCTTCTTTTATGCTGTTTAGTGTGTTTACGGTCGGAAGCACTTATTTTAAAATGCAGCAGTTGCAGAATATTCATTTACACGGTGCAGATTTTGATGCAGTGCTGCAGGGCGGCTATTCAGAGCAGCAGCTTAACCGGTGCAAAGGTAATCAGGACGTCAGAGTGGCAGGAGCAGGAGGATATGCAGGAGCCGCAGTGAAAACAGACGCAGATGATACACTACATACTGGAATGATCTGGTGTGATGAGACTTATTGGGGTGTCATGATGAAGCCTGCCAGAAAGCGGGTAAGAGGCTATTATCCGAAAAAGGAAAATGAACTGATGGTCACGAAAGCAGCCCTGAAGGACTGCGGGAAAGAAAATCTGGATGTTGGAGATACCTTTGATCTGACTTATACAGACCAGAACGGTACTCACACGAAAAACTTTCTTATTTCCGGAATATGGGAAGGATACGGCGAGCAGCAGCTGTTCTATGTATCAGAAGCATTTTATAAAAAGACCGGATATCAGCTGAATAATATGGGTGTGCTGTATGTAAAATTTAAAAATAAAATACTGACAGAAGATCAGAGGACGAAGTTTCAGGAGAGTATTCGTCTGAATAAGCGGCAGAATTTTCAATTTACAGGAGAAACAGAGAAGTCCGCAGGTATCTTTGCGGGAATGGCAGGTCTGGTCCTGGTCACCTGCCTGAGTGCCTATCTGCTGATCTATAATATTTTGTATCTGTCCGTTTCGGGGAATATCCGTTACTATGGGCTGATGCAGACCGTGGGAATGTCCTCAAGGCAGATACGCCGATTTATGAAAACACAGATGATGCTTATAGGAACAGCCGGGGTGGGCGGAGGAATCCTGCTCGGTTTTTTTACATCCTTTCAGGTGATCCCGAAGATTGTGCGAACTCTCGGCATCAGGGAAAGCGCAATCCCTGTCACATTTCATCCGGCAGTCTTTTTTATTACTATTTCTATTGCGGGACTGACCGTCTATTTCGGAAGCAGAAAGCCAATAAAGACGGCAGTTTCCGTTACACCTGTGGAAGCGCTGAATTATCGTCTTACATCCGCAAAAAAGAAAGCGCATAAAACCAGAAACGGCAGTCTTTTATGGAGAATAGCCGCAGATCAGTTTTTTAAGGATAAGAAAAAAACAGGAATTTCAGTTCTCTCCCTTGCTGCCAGTCTGTCTATGTTTTTGTGTCTGATTACGATCATTCAAAGTCACGGAGCCAGAACGATCATGTCAAACTATATGGATACGGATTTAGTAGTCAGCAATGATTCTCTGATGAAAGAGGAAGATGAAAAATGGAAACCAATTCTTAAACCTTCTTTGGTAAAAGAATTGAAAAAGAGCAAAGATATCCGGGAAGTACACCCGCTGCTCTGCGCAAAGATCATCGTCCCATGGGAGCCGGAATTTTCAGATGTGTGGATGAGAGAGTTTTATGAGAGGTGGCTGTATACGCCTTATAAAGACGATATCAACGATTATAAAAAGCACCCGGAGAAATATTATTCTGTCATGCAGGGGATCGATAAAAAGGAATTTGAGTACTTAAATAAGAGTCTCATACACCCGGTAGATCAGAAACTTTTTGAAACCGGAAAGATCTGCATCATTTATGGGCTGGGCATGGATCTTTCCGGTGAGATTGATAAAAAAGCAAGGGTAAAATTCTATCTGTCAGAAAATAAAAACAAAAAGTTCCAGCCGAGAATTGCCGGCATGACCGATGACAGTTATTACGGCAGAACTTCGGGAAAGGGACCGGCAGTCATCGTCAGTGAATCGTTTATGAAGAAGTACGTCATGAATCCGTATATTTCAAAACTGAATATCCGGTATACAAAAGAATATGACGATGAAACAGAAGACAGGATCAGAAAAAACCTGAGTCAAAGTACCTCTGCCAAAGATGTGTCTTATGAATCCAAGATCGACAGCATGAAAGATATTCAAAAGGCCCAGGGAAATATGACCGGAGTCGGTGTGGGAATTGCCCTTATCCTTGCACTGATCGGACTGATGAATTATATTAATACGGTGTTTGGAAATATCCAGAACCGACAGGTATCTCTGGCTGTCATGGAAAGTGTGGGAATGACCGAAAAACAGGTGAAAAAGCTTCTGGTCAGGGAGGGGCTGCTGTTTGCGGCAGCTTCTCTGTCATTGACGGCAACGGCTGGCCTTTTTATTACTTATCAGTACTATCAGACAATGAATTACATGAACATTCCATTTCAAATCCCGGTTGTTCCGGTTTTGGCAGCCGTTTCGTCATCCGCGGCAGTATGCATTGGGATTCCTCTGGCTGCATATCGGATCATTCGGGGAAAGACGCCGGTGGCAGAAAGGATACGTGGATTTGACTGATGAAAAGGAAAAAGCCAGAAGAAAAGATGAAGGCCACGAAAGAATTCTGCCGCACTGTTCTGCTGATATCACTGGTGATTACCATGATTTTGATCTTTCATATACTGATGATGTAAATAGCGGAAGAATTTTCTGACATACTGGATAGATCAGGTGTCAGATTGCATATTTTATGTTATGATAAAAGACAGTAAAAAACGTACAAGGCAATATAGACATAAAAGGAGATGGAATCATGAATACAACAGATGCAGAAAAAAGAAAAATACTGGATTCTATGAAAGGCCTGATCGTATCCTGCCAGGTAGTGCCTGAAGATCCGATTTATACAGACGATATGGTAGTCAAGATGGCAGAGGCCGCACAGTGGGCCGGGGCAGTCGGAATCCGGGCCAATTCTCCGGAGCAGATCCGGGCTATTAAAAAGGCAGTGGATCTGCCGCTGATCGGTTTGTATAAGATCAGAAGAGGAGACGAAGAAGTTTTTATCACACCGACACTGGAGGCCGCAAAGCAGGTCTGGGAAGCCGGGGCAGAGATCATTGCCATGGACTGTACGGACCGGATCACAAAAGAAGGCCGCCGTGCATGGGAACTTGTAGCGGATGTAAAAAGGGAAATACCTGAGGCTATGATTTTTGCCGATGTCTCTAATTATGAAGAGGCGAAAAGGGCGGCCGAATTGGGTGTGGATATCGTGGCACCTACCCTGTTTGGATATACAGAGGCCACAAAACATTTTGAAACCCAGGATATGAGGGCATTCGCAAAGATGTGCCGGGATCTTGGCGACGATGTGTATATGATGATGGAAGGGCATATCAATACTCCGGAAGAAGCAGTGAAATGCCTGTATCTGGGGGCACATGCGGTGGTAGTCGGAAGTGCCATCACAAGGCCGCATCTGACAGCGAAAAGATTTGCGGATCTGATTTCGGGGTATCAGGAATAATTGATGACTGTAAGCCTGCTCAGGGGAGTTTATGAATCTCCACTGAGCAGGCCGTTTTCATTTCACAGGAAAGTTCTACAACCTTCCCTATAGGATACTTGGTTCTATATATTCCTTAATAAATTCTATTCGATCCTTCACCCTGGGCTTAAAAAGAGAAGCGATGGCTACGGTCAGCTTTTTTTCTTTGTTGACGTAGATTACATTTCCACCGTCTCCCATTGCCGCAAAGCCATCTTCGTGAAGCCACCATAAATACCCATAAGCAAGGTTCATCTTACCCCAGCGGCTGTGCTCCTTAGTACTTTCGTTGATCCATTCTGCAGAAACAATAGGTTTTCCGTTCCACAGTCCGCCGTTTAGATATAACTGTCCCAGTTTTGCCATATCCGCAGCGGAGAGGGAAAGACCCCAGCCACCTGTATTTGTACCGGACGGATCAGAGACCCAGCCGCTGATATCCGTGGCTTTGTTAAATGCCAGCTGTTCTTCCTTGGATCGAAATATGATACTGCGCTCTGCGGTAATTCCCAGCGGTATGAATAGATTTTCTTGGGCAAACTCAAATACAGACTGCCCGGCAGCTTGTTTTAAAATACCTGTCAAAAGATCCGGGCCTATCAGGGGAGTGTATCTGAATTGACCTGTTTTCCCTCTGCCTCCCAATAAATCAAGCGTAAATTTTACCATGTCATCACTGGTGAAGTATTTGACGTAGGGGGCAAATTTGTATTTGTATGGGGCTGTCATCGTCAGCAAATGTTTCAGTGTTATATTCTGTATGGTTTTTTCCCTCTGTTTTGGCACGTAGTCAGGGAAAAAATCCAAAATCTTCTGGTCAAGGTCTGTAATGAAGCCTTTGTCCAGGGCGATTCCGATTAAAATAGAGACAATGCTTTTTGTAACAGAATATATATGAACGCAGCTTTCGGCGGTACAGCCGTTAAAGTACTGCTCATACTGGATTTCACCGTCCTTTAGTACGACGATGCCTGCTGTATTGCCATAGTATTTGCTGATGATCGCTTCAAGTTCTTTCATGTCTTGCTGGGTTGTCATAATTTCTCCTTTCATCCATCGGTTTATGTGATAAAGGATATCCTTATTAATAAGCATAAGTTCATTAAAAATTGTTTACAACCCCTAATTTTAAAAAAATTAAGAAATTTCATATATCCAGTAATCTATGCAATTCTGTGAAATCGTCAATAGAATATTCGGGGTTATCCACATGACCAAAACCATAGGATGCCCATACAAAAGCTGTTCCGGCTTTTTTTGCGCTTTCGGCATCTCCTTTTGTATCCCCTATATATACAGGAGATTTCAGCCGGCTGCGCTCCATGACAAGCTTTATGTTCTCTCCTTTCGGCAATCCGGTGTGACCCTGTTCTTCATAGTCCGTGATCCAGGGGGACAGCTTGTTTCTTCTCATAAACGCACGGACATAGCCGCTGGGGCAGTTGCTCACAATAAACAGAGGATACTGCTGTGCAAGTTTTTTAATCGTAGCTTTTACTCCGGGATAAGTCCGGTCGGTGTGTAAGGATTCAATAAGCTGTATCTGACGGTTTCCGCAGTCCTCCATGAGTTTGTACCGCTCTTGTGGCGGCAGGTGGGGCATAAACAGATCGGCCACTTCATTTGGAGGAGTTCCGAATACGGGAGTCAGATTCTCAAGTGTAAAGTTTATTTCGGGATGACCCTGGTCGTGAACCTCTCTGGTGAGTGCCGTAGCAATCTCATCTCTTACATCCCACAGTGTTCCGTCGATATCAAAAATAATGCTGTCGATTTTCATATAGCGGACTCCTTTCTGTTTGTTTTTAATGCTATTTTATATGATTTTCGTAAATTATCAATATTTGATTGAAAAATTGAATTTTGAAACTGAAAGCGTTCATCTTATGATTGAATACGATCAATTTATTTCGTATAATTGATAACAAAAGGAGGAATCTTATGAGCTTTGAAGACCGTGAAAGGAAAATTATCCAGTTAGTAAAAGAGCGAAATTATATTTCGGTCAAAGAACTGACAAAACTTTTGTATGTCAGTGAGCCGACGATCCGCAGAGACTTGACACTGCTGGATAAGAAGGGGCTGCTGAAGCGGAACCGGGGCGGCGCCTCTTATATAAGCAGGCAGCAGACACAATACCCGCAGGCATTCCGGCACGATGAAAATATACAGGAGAAAAAATATATCGCGAGGCTTGCATCGCAGTTTGTCCAAAATGGTGACTCTGTTTTTATGGATGCCAGCAGCTCCTGTTTTTATCTGGCTCAATATATCAACCGGGATAAAAAGTTAAATGTCATGACGCATGGCTTTGCCGCGGCCAAGGAACTGGCAAAATCATCAAACATAAATGTAGAAGTCGTATGCGGAAAATACGATATTTTCAATGATGCAGTCTACGGTGCAGATGCCTGCAATTATGTGAGGTCCCGCTATGCAGACATCTGTTTTATGTCGATGGGCGGTCTGGATGTTTCACAGGGACTGACAAACTTATATTTAGAAGATGCGGAGATCACCAGGGTATATCATCAGCAGGCTAAAAAAACCATTTTGCTGGCAGACCACACAAAAATAAACTGTAAATATTATATAAAAGTATTTGATCTGGCGGAGATCGACGTATTGATCACCGACCGTCCCCTGCCGGAAGAATTTGATACTTTTTGTTTTGATCATGATATAGATGTGATCTTTGAATAGTATGTGTTAAAATGTTTTTGAGGTAAGAACTATGCAGATGTCGAATCGGATTAAAGAAATAATAGAAGTGATTCTGAACAGCAAGGGTTATGTGACGGTTGGTGAAATCGCAAAGAATGCTCTGATGGTAAACATTCTTCTGAATCATGCAGATGAATCCACTCTCTACCAATGGCTGAGGAGAGAAGGGGATGCATCGAGAGTCTATACAGTTAAAAACAGTATTCTGGATTCCAAAATCCATACATTCATTGAATATGTGGAAGACCGCATGGGACTTCAGCTGATCCGGGACAAAGAATTAAAAGAAAGCCTTTATGTTCATATAGAGCGTGCTTTGACAAGAATCCGGGGTACCTCACGATGTGCCAACGAAGAGTACTCCTTTAGGTGTCATTCTTACTATTGCCGCAACAGGAAGTGAGGCGTCTAACAGCTGTGTTATCACAAAAGCAGACGAAAATTTAGAACGGTTCTGTGACAATGACATCAACCGTGCCAGATTTGCCATTGAAAATCCGGAACTTACGATGACCCTGCCTCCATTTCAGACGGCATGCGGCATCATTGACATCATGTCTCACTCATTTGAGAGATATTTTACTCCTGAAAAGGAAAATGACATACTGACGGACTATTTATGTGAGGCTATTTTCCACACATGTATGGACTGCGGACGGATTCTCATGAAAGATCCTGAGAACTATGAGGCAAGAGCCAGCATCATGGTGGCATCGACTCTTTCGCACAATGGTCTGACCGGTATGGGAAGAACCGGAGACTGGGCATCCCATTTCATCGAGCATGAATTATCCGGCGAATATCAGAGCGTAACTCACGGAGCAGGACTTGCGGTGATCACTCCTGCATGGATGAAATATGTGTATAAAGACAACAGGGACAAATGTTCTTCTTAAGCCTCGGTGTTCCGACAAAATTAAGGGATGTTCCCGGAGTCGAGGACTTAGATGAAGAAGTGATGGAGCGCATGGCGAAACGTGTACGCGTTGTTCATGAGGACGGAAGCATCGGCTGGGTGCGCCGCTTAAATATAAAAGATATTGTAGAAATATTTAAACTGGCGATGTAATAAAAGAAGAACAAAGTGGGCAAGCCCACTTCAACGCCCCAACCCCTCCCTCACTCTTTGAGGGGCTTGACAACTTTGCGTGCCTGATGCAATTTGCCGCAGGCAAATAATTTCCTTACGCATCTGTGCACAACCCGCGGAGCGTTTTTATTTCATAGGGAAGGTCCTGTGATTTGATTTGAAATACAGTTTGGAGAGAAAGTTTTATACTTATTTTATTGATAATCAGTCAAATTTGACATATAATTAACAGTGATTGATAAAATTTTAACCAAAATGCACAATGTGAAGGAGGTATTTCATGTTAAACCAGGCCTACTATGATAAAACAGATGAGATCATAGCATCTCACGGGCTTACGCAGGCTGCTTTGATCCCGATCATCCAGGATATTCAGGCAGAATATCGCTATCTTCCGCCGGAGCTTTTAAGTTATGTGGCATCAAAGCTGTCCATTGACGAAGCCAAGGCGTACAGTGTTGCGACCTTTTATGAAAACTTTTCTTTTGAACCAAAAGGAAAATATATCATTAAAGTCTGCAACGGGACAGCCTGTCATGTCCGCAAATCAGTCTCCATTTTGGAACGTCTTTACAGTGAGTTGGGGCTCTCAGAGGAGAAAGCGACCACTGATGATATGATGTTCACGCTGGAGACCGTTTCCTGTCTTGGTGCCTGCGGGCTTGCACCAGTCCTCACCGTCAATGACAAAGTCTATCCGGCGATGACCCCGGATGCTGCTGCTGAACTGATCCGTGAACTGAGAGGAGCTTAAATGATGAAAAAAATTGAAAACAGAGAAGTTCTTGAACAGATCCGTCAAACTTCCAGGGAGCAGATGAACAAAAGCAAATGCCGGGTCCTGATCTGTGCAGGTACAGGCTGTCTTTCCGGCGGGTCAGGCGCCATCTATGACAGGATGTGTGAGTTAGTGGGGGAACATCCTGACGTAGAAGTCCATTTCGGACCGGAGATTGCACACGGAGACGGTGAGATCGGAGTGAAAAAAAGCGGATGCCATGGCTTCTGCGAGATGGGGCCTCTGATGAGGATCGAGCCTCAGGGAATCCTATATACAAAGGTGAAGCTTGAAGACTGTGAGGAGATTTTTCACAGGACGATTGAAAAGGGAGAACCGATCAGGCATCTGTTATTCAAGAGGGATGGAATTGAATATCAGAGGCAGGAAGAGATTCCCTTTTATAAAAAACAGACGAGAAACGTATTAAAAAACTGCGGGCATATTGACGCAGAACATATAGAGGAGTATTTATCCATCGGCGGATACGAGGCTCTGGAAAAAGCACTGTTTGACATGAAGCCGGAAGAGGTGGTCAGCGAAATATCAGAGTCGAATCTGAGAGGCCGGGGAGGCGGAGGTTTCCCAACAGGGTATAAGTGGTCCCAGGTAGCCGGACAGAAAGAGAAAATCCGCTATGTCGTATGTAACGGAGACGAGGGGGACCCGGGTGCATTTATGGACCGAAGCATCATGGAGGGAGATCCCCACAAGATGATCGAAGGAATCATGATCGCCGCCTATGCGGTAGGCGCCCGGGAAGGATATATTTATGTGCGGGCGGAATACCCCCTGGCAATCAGCCGTCTGAAACGGGCAATAGAACAGGCGGAAGAATGCGGACTTCTGGGAGAACATATTCTGGGAACTGATTTTTCTTTCCATTTACATATCAATAAAGGAGCAGGCGCTTTCGTGTGCGGAGAGGGAAGCGCACTGACGGCATCCATCGAGGGCAGCCGGGGGATGCCCCGGGTAAAACCGCCGAGAACCGTAGAACAGGGCCTGTTTGGAAAACCGACGGTGCTGAACAATGTAGAGACGTTCGCTAATGTACCGATGATCATCACAGAAGGCGCCCAGTGGTTTAAAGGGATCGGCCCTGAGAAAAGCCCCGGAACCAAGGCGTTTGCCCTGACAGGCAGTGTCAATCACACAGGCCTGATCGAGGTGCCTATGGGAACGACGCTCCGGGAAGTGATCTATGATATCGGAGGAGGAATCAAGGGAGACGGAGAATTCAAGGCGGTACAGATCGGAGGACCGTCCGGCGGATGCCTCATCACACCGCACCTGGATGTGAATCTGGACTTTGACTCCCTGAAAAAGATGGGTGCCATGATCGGGTCCGGAGGCCTTGTTGTTATGGATGACAGCACCTGTATGGTGGAAGTGGCACGGTTCTTCATGAATTTTACCCAGAATGAAAGCTGCGGAAAATGTGTCCCGTGCAGAGAAGGAACCAAGCGGATGCTGGAGATTCTTGAGCGGATCGTGGAGGGAAAAGGAAAGCCTGAAGATCTGGACCTTCTGGAGGAGCTAGCCACGACGATCACAGAGACGGCACTCTGCGGATTGGGAAAAAGTGCTGCCCTCCCTGTCATGAGTACCCTTAAGCTGTTCCGCGATGAGTATGTGGAACATGTGGTCGACAAGAAGTGTGCTTCTCATAACTGCAGTGCCCTGAGAAGATTTATCATCAGCCCGGAACGCTGCAAAGGATGTTCCAAGTGTGCAAGGAACTGTCCGGCAGACGCCATCAGCGGACGGATCAAAGAACCGTATGTAATTGACAATGATAAATGCATTAAGTGCGGTGCATGTGAGAGTGCCTGTGCGTTTGGTGCGATCCATATTGAAGGGTAGGAGGAGAAGAACATGAGTTATATGACAATCAATAACAGAAGAGTAGAGTTCACAGATGAAAAAAATGTTTTGTCTGTCATCCGCAAATCCGGGATCGATCTTCCTACATTCTGCTATCATTCCGAACTTTCCACATACGGCGCATGCCGGATGTGTGTGGTGGAAGATGACCGGGGTAGGATCTTTGCATCCTGCTCTGAGACACCAAGAGACAAAATGGTGATCTATACAAATACACCGAGGCTTAAGCATCACAGAAAAATGATTATTGAACTTTTGCTGGCCTCCCACTGCAGAGACTGTACTACCTGTACGAAAAACGGTGTCTGTGTCCTGCAGAAATTATCCAGACAGCTGGGAATCAAGGAGGTGCGCTTTGAGAACAATAAAAAGCAGCTACCGAAGGATCTGTCTTCCGAATGTATCATCCGGGACCCTAACAAATGTATCCTATGCGGAGACTGCGTGAGGACCTGCGATGAAATTCAGGGCATGGGAATCCTGGACTTCGCATTCCGCGGATCAAAAATGCAGGTGACAACGGCTTTTAACAAAGACCTGGCACAAACGGACTGTGTGGGATGCGGACAGTGCCGTGCAGTCTGTCCTACCGGAGCCATTACGATCAAGCAGGATATTGAAAGAGTTTGGGATGCGCTGTCTGATCCGAAAATACGGGTCGTTGTCCAGATTGCTCCTGCCGTGCGCGTAGCCGTGGGAGACAAGTTCGGAATCCCGAAAGGAGAAAATGTACTGGGGCGTCTTGTGGCCGCCCTTAGAAGGATCGGATTCGATGAAGTCTATGATACAAACTTCGGCGCAGACTTAACGGTCATGGAAGAATCCAAGGAACTGGTAGAACGGCTTGAATCCGGAGATAACCTTCCGTTATTCACCTCCTGCTGTCCAGCATGGGTGAAGTTCTGTGAGAACAGGTATCCACAGTTCAGGAAAAAAATTTCAACGTGCCGTTCTCCTCAGGAAATGTTCGGAGCGCTGATCAAAGAAGAGGCACGAATGGATGAGGCAGGCGACTCGAGGAAAACAGTGGTCGTATCCATCATGCCGTGTACCGCAAAAAAAGCAGAGATCACGAGGCCGGAACATTTCAATGAAGGGAAACAAAATGTAGATTATGTTCTGACAACGACCGAGGCATCCCGCATGATTCAGGAGTCAGGGATTGACCTTTCTCAGGTAGAGCCGGAGGCTTTGGATATGCCGTTTGGAATCTCCTCCGGAGCCGGAGCAATCTTCGGCGTGACCGGAGGAGTGACAGAGGCCGTCCTGCGCCGCCTGATGAACAGCGACCGGGCAGAAGATCTGGAGGCCATCAGCTTTACCGGTGTCCGGGGCGTGGACGGGATTAAGGAAGCTTCCGTCAAGCTGGGAGACAGGGACGTAAAGATCGCAGTGGTAAACGGCCTCAAATGTGCCTCCGAGGTACTGGATAAAATAGAGGCGGGAGAAATATACTACGACTTTGTGGAAGTCATGGCTTGCAAGAGAGGCTGCATTACCGGCGGCGGCCAGCCTGTGCCGATCGGACCGAGGACAAAGAAAGCCAGAGTAGAAGGTCTTTATAAGATTGATAAATTGGCCCAGATCAAGCTTTCCAGCCAGAATCCGATCGTGGCAACTGTTTATGACGGTATTCTGAAAGGAAAGGAACACAAGCTGCTTCATAATGAAAGATAGCTGAGACTGTCATTGTTCGTATCTTTCCTGCCTGGTAAAGTTTATGCAGGATGGACGGAAGCAAACTGGTCTTGAAGTAGTATCTTTGAAAAGATATCATAAAGGCAGAACAAGATATCTTTTTTAAGAGAGGAGCGGAATACTATGAATATAGATATGACAAAATTTTCTGGAAAATGCAGCTGCGGAAGGAATCATAAGCTGACCGTAAATGAGATCATCCTGGAGGAAGGTGCACTGCAGAGGATACCGGAGATACTTCAGAAAGATCCTTATATAGGGTATCATAGTTTTGCAATGGTCTGTGACGAGAATACATATGAGGCGGCAGGAAAAGAGGTTGAGGCACTTATCAAAGGAATTCAGATCATCAAATTGGAATCTGAAAATCTCCATGCAAATGAAGTCGGTGTCAATAAGGTACGGGAAGCATTGGAACAGATGAAGGAGACCGACTGTCTGGTCGCAGTCGGCTCCGGAACGATTCACGATCTGACAAGGTATCACGCCTATGAAAAAAAGATACCATTTATCTCCGTGCCCACGGCAGCCAGCGTAGACGGATATGTCTCTACCGTAGCCGCCATGTCCTGGTATGGATTTAAAAAAAGCATGATCGCTGTTTCTCCGATCCTTGTGATTGCTGACAGCCAAGTGATCGCTCAGGCACCGATGCGTCTGACAGCCTCTGGCGCAGGAGATCTGCTTGGAAAATATACGGCGCTGGCAGACTGGAAGATTACACATCTTTTGAATGGGGAATACATCTGTGACAGGATTTGCAGCATGGAGTATGAAGCACTTGATAATTTAAAGAATTCATTGGAAGGGCTGAAAAACGGCGAAATTGCAGCATATGAAGAACTAATGTATGGACTGCTGCTGTCAGGATTGGCTATGCAGATGACAGGAAATTCCCGTCCGGCCTCCGGCGCAGAACACCATATGGCTCATTTCTGGGAAATGGCAGTGATCAATGAGGAAATTAGCGCGTATCATGGAGAAAAAGTCGGAGTCGGGCTTATTCTGGCCGGCGGTATTTATCATAAGGCAGCATCATATTTGAAAAAAGGTGAATTTTGTATCAAAGATCATGTAGATGTAGAGACTGGTCTGATCGAGGTAACATTTAGAGACAGAGAACTGTGTGAGAGCATCAAAAAAACTAATGATCCGAACCTTTTGGACAGCATACATCCCGATCTATTGAGTGAAAAGACGAAAGAGATCATTAAAATCATCGAAGAGATCCCAAAAGCAGAGGAGATTGAGGATATGCTCCGAAAAGTCGGCGGAGTCAAAAGTCTTGAAGAGTTGGGCTTTGATCCGTCTATGAAAGAAAAAACGGCCAGAATTGCGCCGTATATCAGGGACCGTGTTACATACTTGAGGATACTGAAGTTTTATGATTTCTATGATCAGATAATAAAGTAAGTTTAAGTGGGAGCCGCAGTGATTGCGGCTCTTTTTTTATTTCATAGGATTAGGGTGTCAAAAGGTCATTGACCTTTGATATAAATTTGTACCTTGAAAATTTAACACGATATATCAATCCATCCGAACATTTGGTAAAATATAAATATCAAATATCGAGGTGA
>NZ_CAJSYK010000035.1:0-22925 GCF_910574135.1 Anaerostipes faecis
CAAAAGAAAAGCTGAAACAGGCAGGGCTTGTGAGTTGCTACGATTATTACATGGAACGTCATGCTTTGAAGTTATGTTGAACCGCCGTATGCCGAACGGCATGTACGGTGGTGTGAGAGGGGAGATTTAATCTCCCCTACTCGATTGTTTAGAAATTGTATAAAAACTAGTGCATAAATTGACAAAAATCATATAAAATAGTATAGTATAAGCAAGATAACTTGTGAAGGATAAACACTGGGTCCCATAATGGGGTAGGTACTTTTTGTACTGAGCATTCCTATGTGCCTGGGGTTATCTTGTTTTTTTTGCCTTTAAACTCGCTACGAAAATTGATGGTTGTTTTTCTATTTCAGAAACTACAAAATCTATAAATTGTTGTGAATAGGTATAGTGTTCTTGCTTTCCTATTATGTGTTTATAGGCATATTTTTCTTCTCTCTTTATATCGTAAAAATCTATGACCAAATTCAGCACATATGAATTAAATCCTTTTGGATAATCTAACTCAATATGTTTTTTCTTTAATCGTTCAGATACTGCAGTAATTACTGTATTATAATTATATTTGTGTGTATCTGAAGGGTCTTTTAACTCCTTTATAAAGGTAACTCTATTTTCAGATTCGCTAGTGACGCTGACTTTAAAATCAGATTCAACTTTTTTCTTAGTGATATACAGATTTTGTCTGATATCGATTGAGAATTTATCAGAATTATATTCGTGGCTCAAAACATCAATTTCGTTTGCTTGTTTTATAAATCTTTCAGCAATTTCAGGTGGATATTTTAATTTTATCTGTTCATTCGTAAGAGGTTCATAACTTGCAGATATTGTTAAAAAATTTTCAGCAATTATTTTGGTTACATCAACCTTGTGAAAACGTTGAATTTCATTGACGAAGTTTAGCACGCAAGCTTGAAATAAAGGTGCATATTTTACTTCATAATCCTCGGTGATATAATGGGTACTGATATTTCTAAGTTCAATTATTTTTTCAAGATTTAATCTGATTCGTGTATTTTTATCAGTATAAATCTTTGATAATACGGTATTTACAGAAATAGTTCTATCTGGATTGTCTTTATAATAAATGGACTCATCTCGATTTAGCAGTTCAGCTTTTAGCATTAATTCCCATGCATTTATAATAAAGAACGAGAAACCTTCTATTCGATATTTTATAGTTGGTTTGTTATAAATTTCAAGGGCCATGACAAATGCTTCCTTTGATTTATCTAATAGTTTTTTTGTGATATCCATAGCCTCTCCTTTTTAGTAAGTCCGCCCGGTTGCCGCCGGGCGGTTTTGTTTTATCTCAGTCCAGCCTGAGCCTTTCCTACAACTTCACCATTTTGAAAAGTAACATTTGCATTTGCACCGATTGAGCCGCGTCCCTTCCAAGAATAAATTTTGGTTGTATATCCTCCATAGGAAGAAGAAACCGCAAGTTTTCCTTTACCTCCAACCAAAAACTTTACTTGGCTATAAGTCATTCCATTTTTAATTCTTTTGTATTCGGCCTTAGTTATAGTTTTACCTTTACCTTTTGGTCCAAACCAGTGTGCATACAGAGTGTGTTTTTTATTAAGCTTTATGTATGTGTTGCTGGTAATTTTTTTGCCACCTGATTTTTTAGTATACCATCCCTTAAATTTATATCTATTTCGTTTTGGAGTTGGAAGTTTTCCATATTTTTTTCCGCCCCAAACTACTTTAGATTTTTTTGAAACTTTTCCCTTATTTCCATTAAATTTTATTTTGAATTTAGATCCGATCACATTGATGACGCTATCTTTTTCACCTAAATATTCTGCTAAGTCTTGATCAAAACCGAAGATTTCATCAAAAGTAAATAAATCAAAATCTGCTGAAATAATATATTTACCGGGTGTGTTTAATTTAAATGTTTTTGTATAAGTGTTCCCCATGGGTCTCCATTCCCACCAGTCATCAGGCCACACCTCATTACCTTCTTTTTTCTTATTCTTAAATATCATATAAGCGGTTGGTACAATTTTTGTTTCACCAATAATTCCACCTTTTGAATTTACTCTGTCACCAACAAATGTAACTTTAAAAGATTGTCCAGGTTTAACGTTTTTTGGTGCAATGATTCTACATTTCGAATAATCAGCATGTGGAACATACGATGCATGTATATCATCCAAAGGAGAGATACATATTAATAATGCAATGGCTATAAATACAGATAAAATTCTTTTCTTCATAAAATTCCTCCTTAATGTCCTAAAGTTTACAACTCAATAGGTCCCTTCTCACCAACCTCCGGTTGCCGCCGGGCGGTTTTTTAATTATTTTATTCTGGGAAAAAATCTTTTAAAAAATTACATTTTATTAGACTACCGCTCTTTGTATCTGAAAAATAAAAATAAGAGTAATAGTTATTTTTGTATTTTAAATCTATTGATATATCTAAATTTCTTTTTATATACCAAGTACAATTATAATCTGGATATGATTCAATGGGATCTTGATCAAAAGCGTAGAAAAATAAATCTTTTTTCTTACCTGGTTTTATGATGGTCGTTGTTGAATCGGTATCAGCCCACATATAACCATCATCTATACCATCATCAACCGATGCTTCGTTATCTATTATGATATTAGATTTAGATAAATTTTTAATTGTACAAGAAAAAGATTCTGAGTCAACGTCAATGTCATAGATTTTACAAAATGGTGGATTTTTAACTTTCACTTTGCATTTTAATTTTTTCTTTCCAATTTTAGCATATACATAAGTCGTCCCCACCTTCTTAGCTTTCACGTACCCTTTTTTAGATACTGTCGCGATCTTTTTATTTTTAGAAGACCATTTTACTTTTCGCTTAGTACCTTTTACTTTTAATTTGTATTTTTTCCCTTTCACAATACTTACAGATTTTTTGTTAAGTTTTATTTTGACTTTTGCATCGATTGGCTTAACAGAAAAACTACAAATTATTATAATTAAAGTCATAACTATTGACAAAAATCTTTGTTTCATAAATTCATCCCCCTTTCCCTTAATTCTTTAAAGTAACATACTGCATATCAATTCTAGAAACATCGTCTGTATTCTTAGATAAAGTACGTGTAATTTGTTTAAATCCGTTAAACCTTCCGTAAACACTTATAATATCACCTTTAAGTAATTTATTTTTTTCTCTTTCTGAATCGGACCTCAAATCTTTAATGTAAAATTCACAATCCATATCGGTTTGACCATTTTTTATAATGTACGCTCGATATCCATTCGTATAACTATCCTTCATAACCTGCGCAATTTTTACTCTATACGCAACTGGTTTACTTAAATACTTAGATTCATTTCTTAATAATTTCCTGTAATCATAAGTTTTACATTGTTTCACAAAATCTTTTTTCGCCTGTTTTTTGATTTTTTCCAAGTCATTTTCAGAAGCGGTACTTGCTTCCGTAGTAGCTTCCATCGTTGCCGTAGTAGTTTCTTCGGTTGTTGATTCTGTTACTTCCTCAGTGATTGTTTCTGTAGTATCATTTTTTTGATTAGACGTGTCTTCTGATTCTGATAAGCTTGTCTCGTGATTCTTGTAATCAGGAATAAATATAATTACACATGCAATGGATATAGCAAATAAAATAGTACAAACTGCAATACATCTATTAACAATTCTTAAAGGTTTATTTTTCTTTTTTCTTTTCAATTTCAATATGATTAAAACAATAAGAAAAATAGGGGAAACAAAAAATAAAATTGCAAGTATAACTCCTATAATTTCACCAATAAAATAAGCCATATTTTTCTCCTTGTGTCTTACAGTTCAATAGGTTTGTCATTTGGTTTGAGCGAGCTGTTTTCTTCTGCTATCTGTTTAAGTTGTTTGATGAAATCTGGTCTGACACCATTACCACTACGGAATAAAAGATATTTCCTTTGATCATCAGATCCAATGTAACGAATTACAAAAAAGGTTTTTACTTTTGTCTTCTTTGAACCTTTTTCTAAGATACTTCCCGTTACAGCTCCAGTTCCACCAAACAATGCACCACCTACGACAGCACCAGCTAGACCATTTGATATTTGTTCCATGTCGATTCCTTCATCTTTAGCACTATAAATTTTGTCTAGGGACAAGGTAATGTCTTTATAGCGACGTTTCATACCAAATACAGTGTCCTCCTGGAATATTAATACATTGTTTGTCTTATCAATTGTAACCTGAACATTTCTAAACTTTCCATCTGTAGGGTAGTTAGGTAGTCCTGAATAGTGAAACATTAAGGCAAGGTCGTTTCCATTTTTGTCTTTTCCATTTAATAATCCCATAATAATTTTCCTTATTGAAATAAAATAAATCTATAATTCCGACAACATTTTAATAAGTTCCATTTTATCTTTGGTAGACATTTCTTTTCCGTTTCTGGCTATCAATGTTTTAAGATCTTCTTGTGTTAGGTCAACAGAAATCGAAGTAGTTTTTTTTGAAGTTCCTAATAAATAATTCATATCAACATTAAAGAAATCAGCGATTAATTCTAAAGTCTCAAAGTCTGGTTCTCTATTTCCGTTCTCGTACATACTTATTGCACTACGAGAAATCCCTAGTGCATCAGCGAGTCCTCCCTGTGTATAGTGATTCTCTAACCTCAATTGTTTGAATACATTTCTAAAATTACCCATGGTATTCCCTCCTCATTACATATTGTAACACGATACGTGAATAATGTAAACAAGAAAGACACGAAATGTAAACATAATTAATAAAAGTATTGACACGGATTGTAAAAAGTGATATAACATTCATAGACACAAAATGTGGCAGAAAGAAAGGAGGTGATACGCGAATGAATACAAAGGCGATTGCTGAAAGATTAATTGAGCTTCGAGGAAATAAAAGTCAAGATGAAGTGGCAAAGGCAATAGGGATAAGTAAGTCAGCATTATCAATGTATGAAAATGGAAGTAGAGTTCCCCGAGATGAAATTAAAGTACGTTTAGCTAATTATTATAAGAAAAGTGTTCAGCATATTTTTTCAACAAAAATAACACGAAATGTGTATAAAAACTCTCTATTGAATAAATTATAGAACTTATGTTCAAAAAAATCAATCGTCAATATCAACAAACATTACATATTTATTTTGGGAGGAAAGCTAAGCAGGAATTAATAATTTTGAAAAGGAGATTTAAATGAAAGAAATGCAAAGTTTTAACAATAAAGAGTTCGGGCAGATACGAACAGTAACTATTAACAACGAACCTTGGTTTGTAGGAAAAGATGTGGCAACAGCACTCGGCTACAGAAATACGAGAGATGCCCTGTCAAAACATGTTGATGGAGAGGATAAAGCTGATGTCGCGATAAACAGTAACATGAGAGGTTTTGAAATTTGATACTGTCTAATAGATCGCCATTCTTATTAAGGATAAACAGTAACATAAGATGTATTAAGAATAAAAGGCTGGGAGAGATCCCGGTCTTTTATTTTTATATACAAATATTGATACAGGAACTGTAATAGATATTCTATAATGAAGACCGAAAAATGAGTAGTTTGGAGAAGTTTTATATCCTACTTTTCCTACTGAAATACTATGCCGTAAAGTAAATCCGTAAAGTAAAACGTGTGAAGAAATTAACGAAAAGAAAAAACGGCTTAACTAAGCCGTTTGTAGAAGAGCGACAGACGGGACTCGAACCCGCGACCTCAACCTTGGCAAGGTTGCGTACTACCAACTGTACTACTATCGCATATTATTCTGAAGTTCTTTGCTGAGAACAAAATATATTTTACAATATTAGAGCAAGGATGTCAACCATCTTTTTTACTATTTTTTTGCTGTATGAAAAAATCAATTATCGGATTGACAAAAAAATAAATATAAGTTAAAATATGGAAATAAGATATCTTATATCAAAAATACAGCCAATCATTTCTACATCTATTTCAAGATAAACCGATTCCCATTGATCAGGAGGAACTATGCAGAAATTTGCAATCGAAGACAAGTATTTTGGACCGCTGCTGCCTTTTATCCAGGACTATATGGTTACCGACATCAACTGGAATGGAAAAGAGCTGATCATTGACGACCTGGACCGGGGCAGGCATACCGTTGTTGGAACAGAGATTTCGGAAAGCTTTATCAGCCAGTTCAGTGCAAGGATAGCCAATGCGGTCTCTGCTCCGTTTAATAAATATGATCCCTTGGTGGAGGCAGAAGTAGATGGACTGAGGATTTCCATTATACATGAAGATGTATGTGCCACCGGGCGGAGTATTTCTATAAGAAAGTCACCGGCACTTGTAAGGCTCAGCGAAGATAAGATTTTTAAAGAGGATTACTGCGGCAGAGAAATCCTGAATTTCCTGAAAAACAGCGTTCTCGGACATATGAATATTGTGATCGCAGGTCAGGTAGGCAGCGGCAAGACAGAACTTTTGAAATATCTGACCAGGTTTATTCCGGACATGGAGCGAGTTATTACGATTGAAGATAGTCTGGAGATACATTACAGGGAGATTAATCCGGGAAAAGACTGTGTGGCCATTGAGGTCAATGAAGATACTTTTGGCTACGTAGAAGCCATTAAAGCGTCTTTAAGGCAGCTGCCTACGTGGATTCTTCTGTCGGAAGCCAGGGGTGAGGAAGTACAGCATTTAATCCAGTCCCTCACAACGGGACACTATTCGCTGACAACCGTTCACACGGATGATGTGCGGAGGATTCCGGAGAGGATGAAAAATATGGTGGACGATCCCATCGCATCGGAACGTATAGAGAGGGACGTCTATGGATTTGTGGACTTGGGAATTCTGATACGGAAGGAACAGAGCCTGGATGGCAGAATCCTCCGCTATATTGATCAGATTGCCTGTTTCTATCTGGACCAGAATGGACAGAAAAAGATACAGATGATCTTGAAGGACCGGAGGATTATAAATAAAGAGCTTCCGCAGAAGCTGAAGAAAAAATTTCTGGTCAAAGATCCGTTCCGATGGGAGGGGATGAACAATGGAACAACGTAATAAAAGAGTAATCCTGAAAACATTCTGGTACATCAAATATACAAATCTAAAAAAAGAGATCCGGGGCTATGGATACTCTTATTCATTCAAAAAATATCTGGCATCTTTATTTTTATCTTTTCTTGGAATTCTTTTGGCAGGAAGATTTTTTCATCTGCAAATACCTTATATCATGGGTCTGGGCCTGGCATATCTGTGCTTTTTTCCGATCATTATCATCCGGCAGTTTAAATATATGTATGAAGAGCAAAGATTCAGGGATGTGGTGAATTATTTGGAGCAGATGATATATTCTTTCAAAAAGCAGCCTAAGATTATCGTGGCATTGGAGGAGACAAAACAGCTCTGTGAAGGCCGTATTCTGAAACTTATCGATGAAGCGGAGAAAGCCATCAGCAGTCCGGTCGCAGCAGACGACTTGTATCGGCACGCACTTTCCTGTATTGAGCAGGAGTACCGCTGTGACCGGATGAAGATGCTGCATGATTATCTGGTCAAAGTGGAAAATCTGGGTGGCCAGTATCAAAGTACGTTAAATATCATATTAGACGATGTTAAAGAATGGACAGAGCGGACGTATCTCTTTCAGAAAGAGAGAAAAAGTATGAAATTTAAGATCGTGCTTTCTCTGACCGCGTCGCTGGCAGTTGCGGGGACCACAGTCATGATGCTGGCCAGCGATGAGATGCTTGGAAAGGTACTTAGGGGACCACTTTACCAGAGAACGACATTTTTTCTTTTGTTTTTGTTTCTCATGTTATATCTGGGAGCACAAAAACTGCTCACCGGCTCCTGGCTAAAAGATACGATGGAAGAAAATCCGGAACAGATTCAAAAAGATTTTAAGATAATGCGGGAGGAAAAGGACGGAAAACAGCCGTGGATCATTACTGCACTGAGTTTTCCTGTTTTACTCCTGGGGTTTGACTGGCAGAATCTCTATATTATAGGGGCTGTAACAGCCCTGATAGCCGCGGCGTGGTTCACTCCGTCGTTAAAGAGAAAGAATGCCGGGAGGAGAATTCTAAAAGAGATCAATCAGAAGTTTCCATATTGGCTCAGGGGGATCGCGCTGAGTCTTCAGACAGAAAACGTCTATGTTGCAATAAGGGATTCTCTTGATAAAGCACCTTATGTATTAAAGGAGCAGATTGAGATGCTTCTCCATAACATTGATGAAGATCCGGAATCCATACTGCCGTATCAGAACTTTCTGTCGGAGTTTGATCTGCCGGAAATACAGTCTGCCTCCAAGATGTTATATTCGCTTACCAACTGTGGGAAAGACGATTCCGAGGCACAGATCAATACCCTGATCCATCGGAATAATGTATTAATGGACAAGGCAGAATGGATTCAAAATGAGAACGATGTAGCGGGGATAGGGGCATTGACGTTTGTGCCCATGGTGCTGGCAACTTTAAAGATGATCATGGATTTGGGATTGATTTTCGGGAGTTTCTTTACGCTTTGGACGAAACTTCCGGGATAGACAGGAGGACATATGCAGGATTTTTTTGAGGAACTGGGAGCGGTTTTATTTTTGCTGCTTACAGGCATCGGTATCTGTGCAGTTTACATTCGTTTTGTTCAGCTGATAAGCTGAAAGGAGGTGACACCTATGAAGACAATCATTGACGAATATGGCAGCATAATTTTGTGTGTGATCGCAGGAACCGCTGTTCTTGCATTTCTGGGGGTATTATTATCTGCTGCCGCCCGGTTTGGAACAGCCTTTTTTGACTCTATCAGCTGTGTATTGTGTTAGGAGGATGAGGTGAAGCAGATCATTGAAAATTACGGAAGGATCATTGTATTGATAGCAGCAGCTTTTGGAGCAGTTTTCCTGATACGAAATACAGTCTATTCACAGCTGAAAGCAAACGGCGTTATACAAGATACCAATCATATCTCATCCAATGAATTTTTTCAAAAACAGGGCAGACCGGAGTTATCCGGTGTTCGTGGGGAAGACGGTACGGCAAGAAGACTCATTATTAGAAAAGAAGAGCAGTTGAATCCGAGAAAGCTTGTAAAGGCAGAGGATAAAAAAGACGGTGACCTGACGGAAAAGATCAAGATTTTTGTTGTCACGAATGAGGGAGGAAAAGAGGTGAGGTCTTTGTTTGAGTCAGAATATTTAGATACGAGCCATGATAAGGAATTTATTCTTTTATATACGGTTAAAAACTCCATCGGGCTGGTTTCGGAAGGAAGAATTAAGATACTGGTAAAGAATTATGGAGAAAATCACAGTGAATGAGGATGTAAAACGATTCCTTATTTATTTCACGCTTTATAGGATCTGCGGACAGCTGTGCAGTTTGATCGGAATTCCTGGCCTGTATCCAAATCTGATTAGCGGCCTGTGTCTGATCCTTCTTTGCAGACCCTTTTTGACAAGTAATCAAGGGAAAAGGTTCAGAATCCGCAGCGGACTGATTCTATTTACGATTTCTTTCTTTTTTCTCACACAATACATTTCTATTTATCTTACTGAAAATTTCCATAACAGCAAATTTATAATGGATCAGAGGGCCGAGATAAGCCCGCTCCTAGTAAACGCAGCTGCGGCAGGAATCATTGGACCGGCAGCCGAGGAACTTTTATTCCGCAGATTTCTGTTCGAAGGATTAAAACCGATGGGGAAAGTAAAGTCGTCTCTGATTTCCAGTGTCATTTTCGGGCTGTGCCACAGACATGTGATCCAGGGTATCTACGCAGCATTGTGGGGGAACGTCTTTTGTTTCGTATATGAGAAGCATCACAGCTTAAAAGCACCTTTTTCAGTTCATATGATCAGCAATCTGCTGTCCTTTTCACCGATCCTTTGGATCAGTCTGAATCATTTTTGTCTTACCGTCTGTATTATTTTTATTTCCACATGGACCGTCTGCCTGACGATAAAGAAGAAAGGGGAATGTTTATGAAGATGCCTGTCGAATTAGTCATCAGTGTGATTCTGCTCTGCCTGGGTGCCTTTATTATGGCTTCATATAATGGAGCGGCTTTGGAAGAGGCCGGAGCGAGAGCCGTTCATGAGGAAATGATAGGCAGAATTGAGGCCAGCGGCTTTGATTCTTTGATCATTAAAGAGTGTGAAAAAGAGGCGTCTGAAAAGGGATACAGTCTTTCTGTAAAAAATGACGGCTTTTATGATGAAAAGCCAAAGTATAAAGTAGTGCTGGCTTATCATCTGAGGATAAAACTGCTGGGAATTGCCAGCTGGCAGGAGATTGAAGGGTATGCATTATGAGGAGGATAGAAAATGAGGCTGGCCGTAGAGACATTTGTATGCTGCTTTATTATAGCCGCAGGAATGTTTTTAAATGTCGTTTATTGTGTCAATACGAAGGTGGTCTCCAACGCAAAGCAATACCAGTCGGCCGCAGTCCATAAGATGGATGCGGCGGGTTTTTCAAAAGCAGTGGTTGAGCAATGCCGGAAGGAGGCAAAGGAGGACGGGTATGTTTCTTTGGATGTATCCAGGGAACAGGCCGACGAGAACAGGGCACGCTCTTTTGTAACGTTGAAGTATAAATTATATGTACCTCTGCTGCGGATAGAAAAGGTTTGTCAGATCAGAAGCTATGCAAACAGTGTAACAGAGGATGAAGAATGACTGAAAGGAGTTACTTATGAAAAGTTTTTTAGAAGATTACGGATTAATTATTGTAGCAGTGATTGTAGTGCTGGCCTTATGTGTTTTTGCCAAAGGTACTTTTGTGACCCAGTTTCAAAAAGCGCTGACGGATACCATTTCAACATTTTTTGAAAAGTCAGGTGCGAACAGCTCATTTATATTTCTGGGATGACGCAGTGAGGGATAAAGCAGAGGAGGAATTTTATGAAAGGGGCAGTCACAGGAATTATTTTACTTGTCATCTTAATCTACTCTGTGTTTATAACACAAAATATTTCAGGACTCGCATCCAGAAAAACAGAACTTACGATGGATGTCTCCAATGCGGTTGAACAGACTTTGGACAATATGAAGGAGGAACAGTACGAATCCAGAGAGCAGATGGCAGAGGCATTTGTCCGGGATTTAAAGACACAGATTACGTCAGATGCCGATATAGAAGTGGAAATTATCGGAGCCGACCATATCCACGGACTGCTGGATGTCAGTGTCCGTGAGACTTTCCTTACTTCAGACGGAAAGAAAAAAACAATAGAGGTCAGAAAAACAGCAGTGCTGGAACAGTTTCAGGAAGAAGCATAAGGAGGCATGTCAGAATGAAAAAATGGGGGAAAAGAATTATTTCCGGTGTGATCGTAGCAAGTCTGCTGACGGCGGCTGCGATATCGGGATCAGAACAGGGCACAGCCACAGTGTCTTCAGTTGTTCAGGCCGGCACAGAGACGAGTTTTATGGGGAAACTGCTTGAAGGTGGATACATCGATGTATTCACCTCCTGGACTCAAGAAGAACAGATTAAATTTTATGACAGGTTAAGTCCTAAGGAAAAGTCTGTGTTTTTGGAAGTGACAAACTGTCAGATCATCAGAGAACTTATAAAAAGTGAACGGACAAAAGAGGAGTTAGAAAGATTTTTTGACCGGCTGGAGCCTTATTTTCTGATGCTGAAAAAGGGGAGTCAGGAGAAACCGGATGAAGAGATTGTTATTGAGTGTATAAATCAGATTGAGGGAAAAGATTATGAATCTTTAGAACAATATTTAAAGCAGCTGGTATTGGAGAAACATGGTTATTATCTGGATTTTTACACTGCTCTGAAACGGGTGAAGGACGGGAAATCAGAAATAGAGAGTGCAGTGAATGATTTATATAAAAACCTTGGCTTTCTCAAGGAAGACAAAGTTCCTGCTAAACCAGACAAAGTATCTCCGCTGCCTGTTCAGGTACAGAAAAAAGCAGCGAAAGCTATTTCAGATGGATATTCTAACTTTAAAGCCGTGAGTTCTCTCAAAGCTTTAAAGGACGCAGTGGCTTCCGTAGAGAAAGGCGAGAAAATAGCAGTCCGTGTGGATAAGGGCTTTAATGTGACATCAGCGATCAGGACGAACGGTCGGCATGTGAAGATTTATGCAGATGGTGAGAGCGCACATAATCTCAACAGGGCTGTGGGATATAAAGATGCCATGTTAGAAGTAAACGGAGGGTCACTCACATTAGGAGCCTATGACGGAGATGGAAGAGCAAAAAATAATCTGTACATTAACGGGAAAAACGTTGCTGCGTCAGCTCCCATGATAGAAGTTACATCAGGACAGCTGTATCTAAATAAATACAGCCGTATCATAGACGGATATTTTTTGGCAGACTTTGCAGGAGGGGCAGGAATTGCCATGAATTCCGGTACATCCTGTTATATGTTCGGAGGGAAGATTGACAGCTGCCGGGCAAAGAGCAGCAAAGACGTGTCTTCCAGTTCGCCGAAATCTTCCCATGGAGGCGGTGTCTTGGTCGGCAATGGTGCTTCTTTTTACATGTTTGCAGGGTCGATAGAACACTGCCAGGCGATTCATGGCGGAGGCATTATGAATTATGGAACTCTGAGGCTGTATGGAGGTACAGTTTCAGACTGTGCGGCGTCCAACAAAAAGAAGGACGCTCTCGGAGGGGCAGTTAAAGTGCAGGGAGCGATCGAAACAGATGGAAAAGTAAACTCTACGAAAGGTGATCTCGGCGTCTGGAAATATACGAGATCCGGTACATGGGCTGTGAATGGAAAGGATGGATATCAGCAGAAATCCACCACAGGCGTGGTATTAAAAAATAATCAGGCGGATGCAGGCGGAGCCGTATGTTTAAACAACGGTTCAAACGGAGCCATACAGGACTGCAATATTTATGGAAATCACAGCAACGGAAACGGGGCAGGCATCTGTCTGTCAAACGGCAGTTACAAAAAGGGGGCGGCTCTGGAAATAAAGACAGGAGCAGTAATCCATGGAAATGAAAGCAAAGGCTATGGAGGCGGGATTTACTGTGCAGATTCTGTGAAGGGCTCCCTGAGAGGTGGAAGCATGTATGATAACTCGGCAGTATATGGCGCGGGTGTCTACCATGAGGCAGAATTCCGCATGACCGGAGGAACTGTAAGAAATAATCATTCTGGCAATTCTGGGGGCGGGATCTATGCAAAGGGAAAACTTTCTATGACAGGCGGAGAGATTTCTTCCAATACTGCCGCCGCATATGGGGGAGGAGCCATCTTGAAAAATGCAGGAGGCTCTTTGAGCGGAGGAAGTATAAAAAACAATACTGCATCTGTAAACGGTGGAGGACTTCAGATAGACGGAGCAGTCTCATTTTCAAATGTATCGGTTAGTTCCAACAGCGCTTCCGGGAAGGGCGGCGGTATCTCGGTAAGTTCTGCCGGCACGTGCAATTTTAGCAGCGGCAATGTCAGCGGAAACACCTCAAAGGCAGGCGGAGGGGGTATTTACATTGACGGCACCTGCAAGGCAAACGGAAGCAATTTTACAGGAAATCAATCTTATGGAGACGGGGGAGCTGTTTATATAGCCAGCGGTACTTTTACAACGTTTCAGGCTAATCAGGCAGTGAACATCCAGGGAAACAGTGCATCGGGAAATGGATCAGGCATTTATAACAGGAATACTGCGATCCTGAACAACAACGCCCATATCTTAAACAATCAGTGCAAAAATGGTACACAACGGGGTATCTTTCATGAAGGAAGCCTGTTTTCAATAGAGGGACATACGGAGATACAACAGGAAATTTATCTCGCAAAGGATCGGTTTATTACGGCCTCCAATCGATACTTTTCCAACAGCAATTCACTGACTGCCAGAATTTCTCTTGATGCTGCCAATATACGGAATGGCTATGCGGCAGTAAAAGGAAACATATCTAATTCTGCGGACAGTAATTATAAAACAGGAGATGCATTGCTGAACAATCAGTCTGTGAATGGAAGATTTATGTATGCAGGCAGTGGATATGTCATGAGACCGGGAAATTTAAAAAAATCATCTTCCGGCTGTGTTCCATACAGCATTGTTCTGAGTCAGGCATATCAGATTCGCTATGATAAAAATTCAAAAGAAGAGGTCATGAACATGCCCACGGCAGCAGTTAAGTATTGGGAGGAGGACATAAGGCTGTCGGCTTTGACACCTTCCGGTGGATCGGGCGTGTTTGTTGCATGGAATACGAATGCAGATGGAACAGGAGACGGGTATCAGCCGGGGAATATTTATACAGCAAATGCGGATGCGACGCTTTTTGCACTGTGGCCCCATTACAGGGTGGAGTATCTGCCGGGGATTCAGGGTGCCGCTGGTACGACGGACAGCCAGGAACAAAACAAATCTGAAAATATACTGTTGAGGAAAAACGGTTTCCGGTCATCAGAAGGGAAGTTTATAGGATGGAAACAAGATATCAGCAGTGCCCGTAAGAGAAGAGAATTGGAACCTGTTGGATATAAAGAATTAAAAGAAGAGCGGGAAAGGGGGAAATCAGATCATATCTTGGCATTTGCAAAAAGCTATAAGAAAGTAAATGCATCTGTGAATTTAGATAATAAAAATAGCTTATTGAATGCTGAGGATATATTTTTTATGGAAGGCCAGTGGGACAGTAAGCCAGACATTATTTTGCATGATAAAAAGACTTTTTTAGAGAATGAAAAAATAAGAAAGAATGATTTATTAAAAGCTGTAAAGGGTTGTTATGATGATGAAGACGGAGATTTGACGGAAAAAGTACAGATTATAAAATTAGATTATGGAACAAGTATGGAAGGATACCGGCCGGAACCCCAAAACTTTTCTGGAGGAATGAATGATACAGATGTAATGGACACTTATTTTATGAAGCTTGAAAAAGATGAGACCGTAGAAGTCAAAGTTATTTTTCAAGTTGAGGACAGTGTTGGAAATGTGGCAGAAAAAGAAGGTACGGTATATGTAACTTATAACAATCCTCCCAAATTACATTCACAGAATCTTGCATTTTATCAGAAAGATTTAGATAACAATCCACAAACTGTTCTTAAAGAAATACTTGAAAACTATCAGGTAGAAGACTTAGAGGATGACAAAAGCGGCCTGAAAGTACCTGTATCTGTTGTCGATCCGATACCGATGCAAATTGAAAAGTTAAATTCCGTAGGTGAGCATAAAATTGTTTATCAGGCAATAGATTCTTTGGGGAAGAAAACAAAACTTGATTCGACAGTATACATCGCCGAGAACAATCCTTTTAAAGACTCATATAAATATAATGTAAGATTTATAAATAAGAAATATTTGTATACGTTGAAAGAGTCGAGTAAATGGAAGAAAGACGGGAAATTAAACGCTCAGCTCACAAGCCAGCTGGAAAAAACAAGGGAAGATGCTGTGTTAAAATATGAATTTAAAATCAAGAAATAAATAGACAGGGGATGGCGAGAGTTATTCCCTGCAATTCTCAAATTAGTACATAGAATTTTTTTACTTATTTTGCCATGATATATTTATGAGAGAGAAGATACTAAAAACTATATCATATTAACCAGGTGGAGATGTTATGATAAAATTATATTAGTATCTTGTTTATTTGTAATAGTGATTTTTAGTATTAGAAGCGGAATGACAATTCATGGGGAAAGTTTTATTGGACAGACTTTTAAAGCTGGCAGTTTTTCATATGAAATTATTTCAAAAAATGAAGTTTTGATCTATAAGTATGACCACCAGAAGCCGGATACGATGGAAGTGGTATCTTCGGTGGAATACCAAGGCAAAAAGTATAATATTACAAAGCTTCATTGGAATATGAAAACAATAAAAATCCCGGAACGGCAGAAGTGCTGATAGAAGGCATCGGATGCTTTCAGGGTAGTATAAAGACGTCTTTTGATATACGGATCAAAGGGAATGATATATCCGGGGCGAAGGTTGTTTATCCGCAAAGATATTACTATTATGAGGGGAAACTAGTTACGCCGAAACCATCGGTGAGCCAGAATGGAGGTCATTGGAAAAGGGAGTTATACAGGAAAGATTAAGCGGTATTTTGTGATAGTTCCAAAGAAAGCACAAATCAGGAAGATAAAAGCCGGGAAAAAGCAGGCAAAAGTCTATGTCAGAAAAAGTCCCGGGAAGCCAAGCGGTTATCAGATCTGCTGGTCAGCGGGCAAAAAGTTCTCTAAGTCGAAGTCGGTATCTGCTGCCAGAACAGCCATTTTGGAAGTTACAGCCCGAGAAAAAGGGTGAGAGCAAAATAAAACGGGTGTTATCCCAGAATTGCCAGGGAAAACGGATGAAAGTACTGCCCCGTCTTGGTATAATGGAATATATATCAGTTATATAAAGAGAAAGGGATGGAGCATATGAGAGCCTTTGATAAATGGCGGTTTAGGATAAAACCCCAAAAAATCATTTTTTTAGATATCGACGGTGTGCTGAATTCTATGGAACTGTTTGATAAATTGGAAGAAAGTAACATCGAGCCGTTCATGGGCATTGATGTGGATGAAGATAATTTAGAACAACTAAGATATATAGTGGAGAAGACGGGGGCGCAGATTGTACTGTCGTCAAGCTGGCGCCATGCGTGGCATGAGAAAGGGCCGTTGATCAGGGTGGGGAGAGCATTAGATCAGGCCATGGCTTCCTATGGCATGAAGATTATATCAAAAACAAAACATCTCCATAAGGGAAACCGCTCACTGGAAGTAAAAGACTGGATGCGCGGGAAACGCATCCGGTCTTTCGTGATCCTTGATGATACGGATTATGATTGGGAAGAGAACAGCCTGGGAGAGCACTGGGTCCGCACAAGCTTTATGGAAGGCGGGCTTACAAGAGAACTGGCCCAAAAGGCAGTGTATATTTTAAATCAGAGTTCCTAATCCAGGATAATCCCTTCTGTAGAAATGGTAATGATATTGAGCGGAATGGATTTTTTACTCTGTTCCAGGGCAGTGCGCACGGCATATTCCAGCCCTCCGCAGCAGGGGACTTCCATCCGGGTTACGGTGACGCTCTTTAAATTGTTTTGACGAATGATTTCTGTCAGCTTTTCCGAGTAGTTCACAGGGTCCAGTTTTGGACATCCAACTAAGGTGACTTTCTCTTTCATAAACTGTTCGTGGAAGTTTCCGTGTGCGAATGCCGTACAGTCGGCGGCAACCAAAAGGTGGGCGTTGTCAAAGTACGGGGCGTTCACAGGCACCAGCTGGATCTGAACCGGCCATTGGCGCAACGCACTCTTGTTATTTTTTCTTTGGTTTTTAAGGACTGCCTCTTTGTCATAGTCCGACGCTTCCCTGTCTTCAAAGGAGATCGCACCGGTCGGACACATTGGAAGGCAGTTGCCGAGGCCGTCGCAGTAATCATCCCGAATCAGTTTTGCTTTTCCGTCGATCATCTGAATGGCTCCTTCATGACAGGCAGAAGCGCAGAGACCGCATCCATTGCACTTTTCCTCATCTATTTTTATTATTTGTCGTATCATTCTTATTTCCTCCTTGAGTTTGTAATCCCATCATACTATAATGAGCACAAGTTGTCTGTTGATAAATCAACACATTTATAGGAGATGTGAAAAAATGGAGCAAGTTTTATACCGCTGTCCCCTGTTCCGCAGAATTAAAGAGAAGGATTTAGAAGGGATGCTGGGCTGCCTGTCGGCCAGAAAAGAAACGTATGCTTCCAGGGATACCATCTGTCTGAATGGAGACAGGATGGAAGAAGTGGGGATCGTAGTGGACGGGGAAGTCCGGATCGTCAGAGATGATTTTGAGGGAAGAAGAGCGATTCTTGCCCATATCGGGCCGGGCGAAGTGTTCGGGGAGACCTATGGCTGTCTTCCGGATGCAGAGCTGCCTGTATCGGTTGAATGTGTCAGAGATTGTACGGTGTTGTTCTTAAACTACCATAAGGTACTGACGACCTGCAATGCCAGCTGTGCTTTCCACCAGCGGCTGATTGAAAATATGGTTGTTCTTCTGGCTGAAAAGAATGTCCGTTTGAATCAAAAGCTGGAATGTCTTGAAAAGAGGACTACAAGGGAGAAGATTCTTGCATATATAAATCAGGAACAGGATAAGCAGAAAACGTCTCGGATCAAGCTTCCTTTTTCTAAAAAAGATATGGCCGATTATCTGTGTGTGGACAGGAGCGGAATGATGGTGGAACTGAGGAAACTCCAGACGGAAGGTGTTTTGTCTGTTGAGAAAAATATAATTGCGATTGGAGAGAGACAGAATGAAGATCAGTGACGTAATGACAAAGATGATAGAGTATTATCAGGGAGATTCCAAAAGAGTCCAGCACTTTATGAAAGTGTATGCCTATGCAAAAGCTATCGGGGAGCAGGAGGAACTGGAACCGGAACTGCAGGAGATCTTGGAGATTGCTGCGGTGACTCATGATATTGGAATTAAAAAAAGTGAGGAGAAATACAATAGCAGTTCAGGAAAATACCAGGAGATAGAAGGACCGGACGAAGCCAGAAAGCTTCTGGGTGAGTTCGGTCTGAAAAATGAAACCATGGACAGAATCTGTTATCTGATCGGGCATCATCATACTTACAGCCGGATTGACGGCATAGATTATCAGATCCTTGTGGAAGCCGACTTCCTTGTGAATCTGGAGGAGGATAAGAGCGGAATGAAAGCCGCGCATAATGTGAAGAAAAAAATATTTGTTACCAAAACGGGGATTCATTATCTGGAAAATCTATTTTTTGAAAGATGACAAAAAATCTAAAAAAGTTCTTGATTTGGGCTTTTTGATATGGTAAAGTATAGAAGTCGCAGGAATGAGACATGCCCAGATAGCTCAGTCGGTAGAGCAGAGGACTGAAAATCCTCGTGTCGCTGGTTCGATTCCGGCTCTGGGCATTACAGAGAATTGAAAAGACTCTGTCATATATGCGGGTGTAGTTCAATGGTAGAACTCCAGCCTTCCAAGCTGATCACGTGGGTTCGATTCCCATCACCCGCTTAGCAAGCCGTTTTAGAGATATCTCTAAGATGGCTTTTTTCTTTCTTCCGCGGCAGATTATACCGGGCCTGTAAAAGATGCGGGATCAAAAGAGCGAGGAAAAGGAGAGGATCGTTCATGGAACTTACGGTGAGACAGTTTAAAAAAGAAGATTTAGAAGAGATGACAGCGATATGGAATCAGGTGGTAGAAGAGGCCAATGCGTTTCCACAGGAAGATTTTTTTTCTTTAAAGGAAGCAGAAGATTTTTTTGCAGGGCAGTCTTACACTGGGGTGGCTGAATCAGACGGAAAGATTCTTGGCCTTTATATACTGCATCCAAATAATGTGGGCAGATGCGGACATTTATCCAATGCGTCCTATGCAGTCAGCAAGGATGCAAGAGGCCGGCATATCGGAGAGCAGCTGGTTTTGGACTGTATGGAAAGAGCCAGAGAGCTGGGATACAAAGTCCTGCAGTTTAATGCGGTGGTAGCGTCCAATCAGGGTGCGCTGAGACTTTATGACAGACTTGGATTTCAGCGGCTCGGGACAGTGCCCGGAGGCTACCGTTTGTCAGACGGCAGATACGAAGACATTATTTTATTTTACATCACACTGTAATATAATAAAGAAAACTATAGATGAAAGAGATTCATAAAGGAGAAGGTCATGGATTACAATGAATTGGCGCTGAAGATGCACGAAGAAAACAGAGGAAAAGTGGCAGTAAGGTCAAAAGTGACGGTTGAGACGAGAGAAGATCTGAGTACGGCTTATACCCCCGGAGTGGCAGAACCTTGCCGAAAAATCAGGGACTGCAAAGAGGATGTGTACCGTTACACTGCAAAAGGAAATTTGGTAGCTGTAGTTTCTGATGGAACTGCTGTGCTCGGTCTTGGTGATATCGGACCGGAGGCGGCTATGCCGGTTATGGAAGGAAAAGCTATTTTATTTAAAGAGTTTGCCGATATAGACGCATTTCCGGTCTGTCTGGATACGAAAGATACGGAAGAGATCATAAAGACAGTAAAATATCTGGCGCCTACATTCGGAGGGATCAATCTGGAAGATATCTCTGCGCCGAGATGTTTTGAAATAGAACGCCGGCTGAAAGAGGAACTGGATATACCGGTATTCCATGACGATCAGCACGGAACAGCCATCGTCGTGGCAGCAGGGATGATCAATGCGCTGAAATTTGTGGGAAAGAAGCTGGAAGATGCAAAGGTAGTTATCAACGGAGCGGGGTCTGCCGGGATTTCTATCTGTAAGCTTCTGCTTCAGTTCGGAGTAAAAGACGCGGTGCTTGTAGACCAGAAAGGTGCCCTGTGTCCGGGGGAAGAGTGGATGAACGATGCACAGAAAGAAATGGCGGAAAAAACAAATAAGGACAGGCAGACAGGAGAACTTCGTGAGATCATGAAGGGAAAAGATGTGTTTATCGGCGTTTCTGCACCGAATATTGTCACATCAGAAATGGTCGCGTCCATGGCAAAGGACCCGGTAGTATTTGCCATGGCGAATCCGGTGCCTGAGATCATGCCGGATGAGGCGAAAAAAGGCGGGGCAAAGGTGGTAGCTACCGGCCGTTCCGATTTTCCGAATCAGATCAATAACGTGCTGGTGTTCCCTGGAATCTTCCGCGGGGCTTTGGATGCCAGAGCTTCTCAGATTACAGAAGAAATGAAGATGGCGGCGGCCCGGGCTATCGCGGGAATTATAACAGAAGAGGAGCTCAGCGAGGATTATATTATTCCCGGGGTGTTCGATAAGCGGGTATGCAGTGCGGTTGCGGATGCGGTAAAGGCAGAAAGCAGAAAATAAATTAATGGTTGTAATTTTTGACGAAGTCTTGTAAAATATGTAGTGCACTACATATGGAGGCGGATTATGAACCAGGATAGGGAAATCGGAGCCAGATTTAAGCATATCCACGATAAGTTTACTCAGCATATGAATCAGAAACTGCGCTGTCTGAATGTGACTTATTCCCAGATGGAACTGCTTTTATATCTGGCGGAACATCAGAACCGGAAGATAACCCAGAAAGATATCGGAGAATTCATGAGAGTGAAACATTCCACGGTCATCGGTATTTTAAGGCGTCTGGAGACGAAAGGATTTTTGTACTGTGTTGTGGATGAAGAGAATAAGAGATGCCGCAATGTTATTCTTACACAGAAAGGGCTGGATTTAAAAAGTGAGATGGAAGCCCATTTAAGAGAAGAAGAAATGCGCATCAGAAAAGCATTGTCTGATGAAGAGTCACAAAGACTCTGTGAATTGCTCGGCAAAGTACTCGAAAGCCTGGAATGAAGATATAAAACAGCAGATGAAAGTGCCCTGCGGCGCTTTCATTTTTATTCCAGGAGGAGAGTTTCATAAACGAAACTCTATTATATTCTATCATGTAGCTGGCTGCATTTACGATAAAAGGAGGAAGAAACAAATGGATAATAAAGTATTTGAATCATATCCGGTGCCAAAGGCAGTGGCCACGCTGGCCCTGCCCACAGTGCTGAGTATGTTGGTAACTATTTTTTATAATATGGCCGATACCTTTTTTGTGGGACAGACCGGAGACCCGAACCAGGTTGCGGCAGTGTCTCTGACGACGCCGGTGTTTATGCTGCTCATGGCGGTAGGAAACATTTTTGGCATCGGGGGATGTTCCTATATCTCCAGGATGCTTGGAGAGGGAGAGATGGAAAAGGTAAAGAAGATCAGCAGTTTTTGTTTTTACGGAAGTATTATAGCCGGTGTCATTATGATGATCGTCTTTCTGGGAGGGATGCCGGTCATTCTGAAACTTATCGGATGCAGCCCCAACACAGAAGAATATGCACGGAGCTATTTGACCTATATCGGTCTGGGAGCTGTATTTGTCGTAATCTCCATGGCCTTTAACAATGTGGTCAGAGGAGAGGGAGCTGCGAAGGTTTCAATGATCGGAATGATGATCGGTACTATCGTTAATATCGTGCTGGACCCGGTGATGATACTCGGCATGAACATGGGAGTCGCGGGAGCGGCCATCGCAACCATCATCGGAAATATTTGTACCGTGGTGTTTTATCTGTTCTTTTTTGCGAAGATGAAGACAGGGCTTTCAATCTCACCGAAGCACTTTACGGCAAAAGAAAAAATCCTGTCCGGTGTATTTGCCATCGGGATTCCCGCATCAATCAATAATATCCTGATGAGCACTGCAAATATTATTTTGAATAATTTTCTGGCATCCTACGGTGATATTCCGGTGGCGGCCATGGGTGTGGCCATGAAGGCAAATATGCTGGTTATCCTGGTGCAGATTGGACTGGGTTCCGGTGTTGCGCCTCTGATCGGATACTGCTACGGAGCAGGCAATCTGGAGAAAATGAAAAAGACCATGAAGTTTTCCATGGCATGCAATGTGATCATGGGAACGGTTCTGTCGCTGCTCTATCTGTTGTTTACGGAGCCGATCATCCAGTCATTTATCAATGACGGATCGGTGGTAGCCCATGGTGTGAGGATGCTGAGAGTCTTAATGATCTCCGGCCCGGTCATCGGCATTATGTTCGTCTTTATGTTTGGGTTCCAGGCGATGGGAAAAGCAATACCGTCCCTGATCCTGTCGCTGAGCCGGCAGGGGCTTGTATTCTTCCCGGTCCTGCTGGTCACAAATTATTTGTTTGGACTTGAGGGGATCATATTTGCCCAGCCTGTGGCGGATTTGGCGTCACTGGGTGTTTCATTTCTGCTGTTTATAAAGATAGCAAAAGAATTGAAGGATAGAGAAAAAGAACTGGAATTACAAAAGGCGGAAGCATAAAAAGATCCACGGAACAGGTATCAAAACCGTTCCGTGGATCTCTTTTTTTATTTCATAGGATTAGGGTGTCAAAAGGTCATTGACCTTTGATATAAATTTGTACCTTGAAAATTTAACACGATATATCAATCCATCCGAACATTTGGTAAAATATAAATATCAAATATCGAGGTGA
>NZ_CAJSYK010000036.1:0-20351 GCF_910574135.1 Anaerostipes faecis
CAATCGGCTTCGCCGCAAATTTTGAGCGATTTGTCAAGTGTTTTTAAAAAAAGTGGGTGATTTTTTTGAGATAGGGTCTGAAAGCCTTATAAAATCAGGGCTGAAGATTCCGAGAAGTTATCATCTATTAAAGGAGGAAAAGCCTATGTCAAATTATTTGAATTATCTTGACGAAAGCACCAATACAGTAAAAAGCAAAAATAAATTGTCTATGCTTATTTTACTTGTAACCTATCTCGGAATTTGGGCTATCTCGCTTATAGTGTTCTGGTTTTTTATCAACAGTTCGGACGCAATGGGATATAGTATTATGTTTCTATGGGTACTTCTTCCAGTAACAACATTTGTGATTTCATTACTAATCGGAAAAAATAATTACATGGGAAGGTGGAAGTGGTGTTTCTCGATTGCATTTATCAGGATCAGGGGAACCAGGAGCAGGAGCTGGCGGAGCATTGAGAGGACAGACGCCTTTAGAGGCTGCCCCGTACCCTTCAAATATCCGGGGATTGGGAAAATACTTCCATCCAGTGACGCACTGGTTCATAATCTCGTTGATTTCCCGAATTTCCCATTGTTTCGGCTCGTCAAAGTCTTGGTTTAATGCTTCCCGGAAAAGCTGCTTGGAACATACAGCGCTGCCAGTGTAGCGGTCAAGATATGCCTGTATCATCCCGGCCTTAGTGTCCTCCGGCATAAAATTCCGCTGGTGTTCTTTCAGATAGCGTACCATTTCGGGGCTGAAAGACAGCTTAAAATCGCCGCTTTTGTATATTGTCATGGCTTCCGTCCATACCTGTTCGATGTAGGCTTTGGAAACGCCGGTTGCCGGTATGGTCAAGGGGAAGGAGGTCCAGGGCGTTGGAAGTCCCTCCAAACATGCATTGCCGCAGCCTGTCCTCCGGGTGGGTTTCGTATGGTATTTTATAGACCTCCTTCTGGCGGCTTAAAAATGACTTGATTTCCTCAATGCTCTTGGCGTTGGCAGTGGCAATCATCTCCGACATTTCAATAATCCAGTGGCCTTGCAGCTTGCGGTATACGTTTTCATCGTCCAGCTTCCGCAAATCATCGGAAAACCACTCGTCCTTTACCGCCGGCAGACGGAAAAAAGGTAGACTTCCCAGCTCCCTGACCGCCTACCAGACAAAGCACTTGTCTGTGTCGGCTCCCAGAAAGTGCCGCAGACAGAAGCGGATTCGCCCGGTTCCATCTCAGACAAGGCCGTTTAAGTAGTCCCGGATGGGGTGGTAGCTGTTGGCGTCTGCCGCAAGGTCGGTGTCGGTCATGGCCTTTCCACCGGTTCTGCGTTTCCTGCCGACAGGCTTTAGAAGGTCAATGCGCTCGGTCAACAGGTTCTTTGCAACCGCCCCGGAAAGGACGGGGTCATACTGGAACACGGTCAAATAATTCTGAATACTGTTCCTTACGCCGCCCTTCTCGGTGCCCTCCAGCATGGCTCTGACTTCAGGGGCGCTCCGGGGCAGCGGGGCGGCTTCGATAGCGTCCATCACGGTCTGCCGCATTTCTGACGGCAAGGTCTGCCATTCTTCGCTCAAGGCTTCTCACTTCCTTTCCATAGCTGGCAATCAGGGCGGCTCGTTCCCCTATATCAGAGAACAGCAGCACATCCAGCAGATATTCCACATGGCTCATGCGCTGCAAGGCTGCCACAAGAAGCGGGTGGAAGTCCTCGTCCGGCGTTTTGGGGGCATAGTCCTGTTTCCAGCGGCGCAAAAGATTGTGGTAGCCGGACAGTACCCGGAAGCAGTAACGCTCCATGCGCTTAAATTGCTGCTCCGGGCTTTCCTGCCGGGGTTCCCGCCTGGGGCGGCTCCCTGTCCGCATAGGAGATAGAGAAGCCCTGCGCCAACATGAGGGCGGCTTCCTTGGGGCTGATGGCTTCCAGACGGGAAACAAAGTCAATCACATCCCCGTCCGCCTGACAGCCGAAGCAATGGAAGCGCCGGTCAATCTTCATGCTTGGGTTTCTATCGTCATGGAAGGGGCAGACGCACATCCCTCAGCCGCTTCATATACTCCTGAACCGTCCGCAATCCTTCTTTCTTCTCCGATATTTCCCCGGTAAGCTGCGCCCGTTCCTCTTTGAGTTTCTCTGTGTCGTAAGGGAGTTCCTTGGGATGGGCTTTGAAATAGCGGTTTGCGGCAAGGATGTCCCCACTGACTTTATCCAGATAGGCGTCAAGACTCTCCACTGTGGAAATCTCTTTCTGCCGCAGGAAGTCAAGGGCTTCCATAACCTTGTTGAAATCGCCAACGGTTCCTTTCAGCTTCCCCTTGGAAGTCCAGCCGGTGCGCTCCTCGCCCCGCATATCCAGATACCGGGAAAGCAGTTCCGGTATGGTCGGCTCCTTTGCATGTTCTAAGGCTTCCAGCAGCGCCGCCTTTTTCTCCTTCAAGTCGGACAGCCAGTTCTTCAGGCTGCGTACCATCCGCCGGATAGACTGTGTGAGCCGATTGGCTGCCTGAATGTCCCCGTTCAGGTTGCCGATGTTGGTCTGTATGCCTTTCTTTTCCAGATAGCTGACCGCTGACCCCATGTGGACGGTGGGGATTTTATCAATCCCCTGTCGGGCATAGGAACGAAGGTCAAGGCGCTCCGGGCTGCCCATGGCTTCCAGATAGCGGTTGGCTATGTCCGCCCATCCCTGCCACCAGATTTCCCCGTATTTCTGGTCGTTCCAGTCCACGGTGTCCTCCTTGTGGCTTTTCCATCTGCCGGACGCAAGCCGGATACGCTCGCCGTTCTCGTCAAGGTCGTACACCTTTCGGCTCTTGGGGAGCCACTTGCCCTGGATGTCAAAATCGGCAATCATGCCTTTGGAAACTAAAAACTCCCGGCAGTAGTCCCGGATAAGGTGGGCGTACTGTTCCCTGGGAAGTTCCCTCGGAATAGCAAGCACAAATCTCCGGGCAAGCTGGGAGTTCCATTGTTTCTCTATGACCTCGGCGGCGTTCCACAAGGTATTGCGGTCTGCGTACTCCGGCGGGGCATGGGGCGGCAGCATGATTTCAGTGTGGACAATCTCGCTTTTATGGGAATATTATTTCTGCTTCTGGTCGTATTCGAAAAACAGCCGTTCCCCGCTTTGGTAGGCGGCGGAAGCAACGGCTGACTGGCGCTTGCTGCGCTGGATGATTTTCACATCAAAGTGCGGGCATGGCAAGTAATGTCCTCCTCTCTCCCGGCGTCCGGGCAAAGAAAAAGCAGGAAACCGTTTTTCTGATTTCCTGCTTGGTGGTGCCACCGATGGCGGCTGGTATTCAGTTTTGAAAGTTTGGGGCAAGGTGGCCCGATGTTAAAAAAACAAAGATTTGTGGATTTACTTGCCAGCTTATAAAACTGACGTATTTCCTTTGAGGATAAATCCCATGTGCTTAATTCTGCGGAAACCAACTTGCTGTGTTTCTTGCTTATATCCCGTATAGCGTTACCTACTGACTTTCGTACATACTCACTTTCATCAGATTTATGGGCAGCTAACAGTTTCATAGCCGATAATCCTACAATGATTATCAAAAGCCATTGCCAAAATTTCCTGTACTTTCCAGATATCATGTTGGCTTACCTTATTTTTTAAGAAGGATAGGGCTTCTGCATTTTCGTGAGCAACATACCCAAACAAGAAAATACCTACTTCTTGTATCTGAAAATTTTTAGACTGATACAGTTCATGCCCATGCGGAAGCATTCATCAAACGAATGCGTTTTATAAAACTTCTCAGCTTCTGATTTTACGATTTTTAAACTATCCTTTTCGGGCAGCAGTTTTTCTAAATATTCGATATATTCCATAATACTATCCATCTCCTTGTTTTTAGCTGGCTTCATTATACAATGTCCGTTCATAAAACGGCGGCACTCCGGCTCTGGCGCTTGGAAATATTTATCTGCTGTGCCTAACGGGTAGTGCTTTTCATCTGTGAGGTATTCAAGGGATATTTCTCTTTTGTATTTCCTGTTCCTTGTCCTTGCCGCATTGATTGTTGCGCTGCGTATGACAACTTTACAAAAGGCATGGAATGTGTATTCGATATGCTCTTTATATTCTTCTGTACAGGTCATAGAAATTCCCCCTTTCCTCCATAAAGGGTGCTACATAGTTGATGAGTTATTTAATGCAAAGTACAATAAATCTTTGTCATTTGCCTTCTTGGTATTCTCTCCAAATAAAGCAACGTTCCTCATACTATTTCTTTCTTGAATATCCCAATACACTTACAGCGTAAGAGAAGATGAACAGAACAGCCGAGATAAGGAAGCCCGCTAAAATGTATGCTGATATTGTATCAGTTAAAGAAACAAGACCTGGCCCATCTTCAAAGTATTTAATAAGATAGAAAATAGGCACGGTTACAAGAAGCCCCATTGTTTGTGCGGAACGAAAACCAAACCAATAAGTGAGGGGTAAGCAAATTGCTGTACATATTAGTGGAATAATGGTGGCTACTGATACAGAAACAAATAGCAATGCTCCATCAAAACTTTGATATATAACACTTGATACAAAGTAGAGAAGAATACTGGCCGCAATGCTTATTCCTATTGTTAGCAGAACAGAAATATATTTGCTCCCTACCGCAAAGAATGAATTTACCGGCATAGTAAGCTGATATTTTTTCCATCGTACTTGTTCATCGCTGGCAAAACTCATTACATTTTGCATACCGACAGTTATTGCAAACATAATTGTTGCTAAAAGTCCGGAAAAATCCCCGGCGTTTACTAAAAGTAAAATAATCGCTGCGGCTGCTATGATAATCAGCTTTTTGTCGATACTTTTGTAAAATAAAGAAAAGTCCTTATAAATCAGTCCTCTCATTTTGTCGAACCTCCTTTGATATAGAACAGCATAATTTCCTCTAGCGAAGCACTATCAACAACCACATTTTTGTATTTTCTCCGGGCGGCTTCCTTATCCCGCACAAGACATTCCATACTTACATTTGTTTTCCTTGAAATGATATAATCCTCTGGCTGTATATCTGCAAACTGTTTTTTCTCACATCGGATAATTCCATACTGATAAATCAGAGTATCCTTTTCTTCCTCAAATACAATCTTTCCCTGATGAATTAAAATGACATAATCCGCAATCTTTTCTATATCAGATATAATATGAGATGAAAAGAAAATGGAGTGTTCTTCGTCCTGTATGAAGTCTAAAAACATTTCCAGAATTTCATCCCGTATTACCGGGTCAAGACCTGTTGTGGCCTCGTCTAAAATCAGCAGCTTTGGTCTGTGAGCCATTGCACATATGATGGATAGTTTCATTTTCATACCTTTTGAAAAAGAGCTAATTGGTTTGGAAAAGGGAACATTTAATTTTTTCATGTATAAGGTAAACAATGAATTATCCCATGTAGGATAAACGCCGGAAAAAATTTTTGCTACGTTCTGCGCTGTGAAAAAATCATGGAAATTACATTCGTCAAATACAACGCCAATTTCCTTTTTAACAGAACTATTCAGCGTATCTGTCCCCAATATTTCAATCGTTCCACTATCTCTTTTCAACTCATTTAGAAGAAGATTGATTGTGGTACTTTTTCCAGCCCCATTTTCTCCGATAAATCCAACAATCCTTCCTTTAGGTACTTGCAACGATATATTATTCAGCGTAAAGCCATCGAAAGATTTACACAAATTTTTTACAGAGATATTGTTTTCACTCATTTTATGACCTCCTGTTATTCCTCATACAACACTTTTAGAATATTTGCCATCTGCTCATAAGAAATGCCATGTGAGCGTCCAATATCCACAACCTGCTGTAATAATTCTTCTGCCTTTCGTAACTGTTCTTCTTGAATAAACTCTTTATTTTGGGAAGCAACAAAACTACCTTTCCCTGATACAGTTTCAATAAATCCATCACGGGTTAAATCCTCATAAGCCCGTTGGACAGTTATCACGCTGATATGTAAATCTTTCGCTAATGCCCGCATAGAAGGAAGCATTTCTCCAGCTTCCAATGTTCCATTCATAATCTTATTTTTTATCTGTGAACTGATCTGTTCATAAATCGGCTTATCGCTACTATTACTTATGACAATCTCCATAATTTCCCTCTCGTGCGTACTGTCTGTATTTTGTGTACTTGTTCGATAAGTACAGTATATATGATTGTGTGGAACCTGTCAACAAAAAAATAGCAAAAGCGGTAAATACGCCTTTGCTACCTGGTAGCTCACTGTTATTCCATTTTATCATCTTCCGACTCAATCACATCTAAAATGCCACAATTCAGGGTTTCGCAGATACGAACCAGCGTTTCCATGCTGATGTTCTTTCCCTTTCCCATGTTGGCAATCATATTTGTGGTAAGACCGGCGGCAAGCCGCAAGTCCTCTTTCCTCATATTGCGCTCAACCAGCGTGTGCCAGAGGGGTTTATAGCTTATGTGCATTTATCCTCCTGCCTTTCTCCAGGCTCCGGGGTTTCTGCTCCCATTATATCAAAATTCTTGCCAACTCACAAACATTTCTTGACAGAACCGCCGGTTCCGTCTGGATTGTGCTTTTCCTTTCTCTTGATTACATCTACTTAGCCATAAACTGGGTGATGCCTGAGGAAGTGCCCAGCGCGATCACATTTTTGCAGACAGAGCCATCCAGCTTTAATTTTTTTAGATGCAGCCTCATCTGGCTCCGTTTGCAGAAGTAGAGAAACAGGATCAGTGCGGAGATGATCTGTGATGTAATCGTCGCCACGGCAGCGCCCCTGACACCCCAATGAAAGATAAAAATGTAAATTGGATCAAGAATGGAATTCAATACCGCCCCGATTAGGATTCCATGATACTCTCTGTTGCTCCGAACAGCCGGAGGATTGGTTCCATAAAAATAAAGCCAATCACAGCAAGCACGATTCCGGTAATGATGGAGAGCATAAAGTTATTGTTTAATGTCTTCTCGGCTTCCTCTTCTTTTTTTTGCCCCAGCTTGATTGCCGCATAAGCACTTCCGCCGGACCCGAGCAGAGTGGCGAATGCCATGATAATCGTAATGATAGGAAATGTAACCGTTGTGGCGGCATTCCCAAGGTAACCCACTCCCTGTCCGATGAAAATCTGATCTACGATATTATAGACAGAGTTTACCAGGACAGAGATCGTGGACGGTACTGCAAATTGAAGCAGAAGCTTTCCAACCGGTTCATATCCCAGCGGATTTTCTTTCTTATTTGTCTGTGTTTCCAAATGATTTCAACCTCCTGTTCTGTATATATGAATATGCATTGTCTGAAATTTTTGTAAGCAGAAGTTCTGCATGCCGGATTTCTTCTTCCGAAAGATTCTTTAAGAGTATTTCGTTCCACTGCCTGCGCAGATCATAAATCATTTGGAGAGCAGGTTCCGCTTCAAGGGTTGTAAATAAATGCTGAATTCTCTTATCACAGGCATCCGGTTCACGTCTAAGATAGCCCTGATCCTCCATTTTTTTTTACGGCCTTTGTGACAGTACCCTTGTCGAAATGACCGATGCTGGCCAGTTTCTGCATGCTGATCCCCGGATTTTCATAAATGCACACAAGAAAAAACTGTTGTCCCGGACCAATCTCTGTGTCAGCCAGGGAACAATCAAAAAATCTCATTCCGTGGCGATGGATAACAGAGATTAATCTGCTGATTTTTTTCATAGAATCCTCCTTTTTAGAATAAAGTTGAATACACAACTGTTTTGGGCCAAAAAAATTAGTACTTTGAATACGAATCAATCAAAATACTAATCTGAATAATTAAAGTATAACATAAATTAGTTGCATGTTTAACTATATTCCGAATGCAAGCCTATATCGGCATATAATTACCATAAACTACCATGAACGATTCGGGATTCCCGGTGATAAAATGAAGACATAAAAAGGAGGGAGAACATGGGATATAGGCAGACAGATGGGAGGAACAAGAAAGAATATGATCACCGGAAGGTGCCGGACCCTTTATTGATACCGGAAGATAAGCTTTCTGACAGACTGAACAGGCGGATGAAAAAAATTTTTGATGAAGCGAAAAAGAAAGAAGCGGCAGAGGAGGACGGCAAAGAATTATGAATACTGGATATTCTATATTTTACGCTCCTTGGACTTGGCGCGTCCGGCGCGGTAAGGTATAATACTTACTGATATAATAAATTTTTATGGAGGAATGTTTTTATGGAAATTACAAGTCTGTTGCCGGGCGTAAAAATTGTAAAAGAGGATGGAGAAGTAAAAGAAGACGTTTTTATCTCCCAGGGGGACAAGGTTAAAGTGACAACTGTGGATGAAACGGTGACAGGTACATTCATGCTTGTAGAGTTTGCACGTTACAGTGAAGAAGATGATATTCTCCATATGGTGAGAGATGATGAAGGATTTGCTGTTCCCTTCGACCAGATCATTGATATTGTAAGAGCAGATTAATCCTCTGCCGGGAAAGTGTTTTTGATATGGACTATGCGAGGCTGACCATTGGACAGATGGCGAAACTAAATAATATTTCAACACAGGCTTTGCGGTACTATGACCAGATAGGTCTTTTAAAACCCCGGTTTTATGAAGAAGACAATAAGTACCGGTATTACAGTATTGAACAGTGTGCTGTGCTGGACGCCATTATCCATATGCAGTCTTTGAAATTCTCCTTATCACAGATTAAATATTTTTAAAGCCCGGAAAGCATCAGGAGCTGTATGATGCAATAGTTCCCGAACGCAATGTCATACCCTTCGGGTGGACGTGCTTCACACGATAAGGTATAACAAAAGAAATAACACAGCTGGAAAATGTGCAAAGGGTTATGGACAGAAAGTTTCATGATTATCAAAATTCGTTTCTTACAAGGATATCAAAAAACTAATGGCTGACCTGAAACTTGTATATGCGGCGCCAACGGAGGAAACTGCCCTGAATGAGCTGGAACTGTTTCGGGATAAATGGGACACCCAATATCCTAAAATCTATAAATCATGGCATGACAACTGGGCGACCCTTTCCACCTATTTCAAATATCCTGAAGTGGTCAGACGGCTTATTTATACGACGAATGCCATTGAGGGCTTTAACCGGCAGCTGCGGAAAGTGACCAAATCCAGGAGTGTGTTCCCAACAGATGACAGCCTCCTGAAAATGCTGTATCTGGCAACGATGGACATCACAAAAAAATGGACAGGCCACCGGCAGGACTGGGGAATCCCTGTATAATGCAGGTATGGGCAGAACCAAAAACAATCGGCTCTGCCCAATCGTAACTATCAACGTATCTTACATTAGATTTTTGAGTATACACAAAACTTGAAACTCTCTCAGAGATGTTGAAACCCGGTCAAAGAGTATACCTAAGAGGAATAAGCCGTACAATGCTCACTATAAATCGGGATTGCTTGTTATACCTAAAAATAGCATAGTTAAACCACAAGTCCTTATCTGATACTTTATCAGAGCATCGTGGGTGAACTCTACACCATTATTTCCGAAGGTAAATTTACGCTATCACTGATGCTGTTTTTTCTTGACAAGACCGGCCAAAAGTATTATATTAACAATATACAATATTTTGTACAAAGGCGTTGAGGGTATGGATCAGAATTTATATCAGAAGATCGGTGTCACAATAGGACAGCTGGCTCAGGATTTCCTCACCAGAAATGTAGGAGACCGTATCCCTTCGGTTTCAGAATATCAGGAGAAGTTTCATGTATCACGGGGGACGATACAAAATGCGCTGGCTTATATCAAGGAGAGCCAGGGTATATCTCTGAAAGCGCACGGGCATATGGGGACATATATCGAGGGGATCGACTATGCCAGACTCCAGAATTGTTGTATCAGGGAGGAGATACTGGGGATCATGCCCCTGCCATATTCAGTGACATATGAAGGGTTTGCCACAGCGGTCTATGAGACGATGAAAGGGCTGAATTTTAATATGGCGTACTCCAGAGGAGCCGTCGGCAGGATCCGGCTCGTGGAATCGGGGACCTATCAGTTCGCGGTATGTTCGCAGTACGCAGCGGAGCAGGCTATGCGGGAGGGCAGCAAGGTTGAGATCGTCATGAACTTTGGGGCAGGCAGTTTCCTTTCCAGGCATGTCCTCATGTTGCGGGATACAGATGGCACGGGGATCGTGGATGGGATGCGTGTCGGTTATGACAGTACATCTTTGGATCAGAGCAAGATCACGGAAAGGATCATCAGAGATAAGAAAGTAGAACTTGTAGAGATAAAGACACAGAATATCATTTCCGGATTAAAGGCAGGGACGATCGACGCCGGTGTCTGGAACTATGATGATATCATAGCCCATGGGCAGGTTGGCCTAAAAGTTGTCTTTCTCAGCGAAGAAGAGTATGACGTGCGGTTTTCGGCGGCTGTCATCATCGTAAAAAAGGGAGCTGAATATATCAAAGCGCTTTTGGAAAAACATATAAGTAAAGAGCGTGTGCTGAAAGTCCTGGAAGAAGTAAGGACAGGGGAGCGCGTTGCAGATTACTAGATGATGCTGCAAAGCAGAAGCAAGAGCATTGCTTTGGACTGTCTGTATTGGGAAATGTCTGCTGGAGCAAAGACAGTGCCATTGTCCCATTGCAGGCAAAATATATCATACCAATATACAAAATATTGTATATTGAGAAAGGAGGATGTTTTGGAAGTAAAAGAGAACCTGTATGAGAGGATAGATATTTTATGTTCTGCTGACATCATAACGAAAGATGATGCCGCTGTATGCGGACAGATAGTTGATATCCTCGCGCAGGAGAGGGAGGATGTGGATGAAGAAAAAGCAGGGATCTTTATCACCCATTTGGCGATGGCCCTGAAAAGGACAAAAGAAGGAGAGAAGGAGGAGCCCATCGACGCGGAAATCCTGGAAGCGCTTAAAGAGGAACCTGTTTATGAGAAAGCATCCGCATTTTTCGGAAAAGTGATGGGCAGACTTCCAGTAGAACTTTCAGATGCGGAAAAAGGGTTCATATTCGTCCATGTCTGTAATGTATTGGGTGGCTGAAATGCACAGAAAGGGAAAAGGAGGAAGGAACATTGAAGATCGCAATCGGCGGGATGCAGAAAAACGAGATGAAGGACGCTATCTTAAAAGCGTGCCCGGAGGTGGAAACGATCGTCACTACGGATATGGGGGCGGTCCCGATGCTCAAGGACGGAAGGGCAGATTATTATTTTGGAGCATGTGAGAGTGGCGGGGGATCGGCGATCTCGATCCTGATCGGGCTCATCGGTTATGGAAAATGCTGTACTGTCTGTAAAAACGGTGGAAAGCCGGACAGATCTGAGATTGAGAGCTTTGTCGAGGCGGGAAAGATATGTTTTGGGATGACAGTATCCAATATTGAAGGGACAGTTCCGGTACTGATGGACGTACTTATGAAGAAAGAGACAGAAAAGTGATTTAGGAGAAAGAGAGGAAACAGGGATGGAGCTTAGCGTTATAAACATTATTTTAGTGATGGTCACTTGTGCTATGACAGCGTTTATCTCACATATGGGCATGGCAGTATTTCATGATGGGATAAGACCTGTCATACCGGAATATATTGAAGGGCGCATGCACAGAACGGAGATGGCGACGATCGCTTTTGGGCTGAGTGTGGGGTTCATCGCATCTGTAGGGATCGGAAATGCACTTGCCACAAACCTTCTTAATCCATGGCTTTTATTCCTTGCCACGGATATCATCGGGATCGCCTCGCCGAAGAAGTGGCTGGCCCCGATCCTGGGGGCGGCATATGGGGTTCTCTGTATCACGGCGATAGGGGGCGTGAACACCGTGCTGACAGGCATGCCGGTAGACCTGATAGGAGCGTTGGGCAATGTCGGTACATATGTGGTCACAGGTTTTGCGATCTTCCCGATCATCACCATCATCATGCAGTTTGGGATGAGGACAGGGATAATCTCCGCAGTCGTCGTAGTGGTATTCCGTTTCGGGGGGCCGAGATTTTCTACGATCAGCGCGGATGCATGGACGATGATGGTTGGTGTCGTCCTTCTTGTCGCACTGTGCATTTACAGGGATGCAAAGGATAAACAAGACAATAAAGAAGGAGAGACATTAAATGTATTTTCGGAAAGGACTGCAAGGATCAAGAAAAACCTTCCGTTCCTGATGATCGCGGGAGCACTTATCGCTGTCATATGTAATATCCACGTCTTTGCCGGGAGCGACGTTTCCATGTTCGATCTTTCCAAGGCGTATGCGATGACAGATGCGGCGGAGGCAGATGCTCTTATCAAGACAGTCGCCACAAATGAATTTATGAGAGGCCTGAGTTTTATCCCTCTGATAGCTACGACAGCAGTTACGACAGGTGTATATGGCGTTGCGGGCTTTACATTTATCTATGTTGCAGGATATCTCTCGCCGAATCCGATCATTGCCGCAGTATCAGGTGCTGTCATCATTTTTGTGGAAGTCATGCTTTTAGGCCTGATCGGGAAATTCCTTGGCAGATTTCCGTCTATGCGTGATGCTTCTGACAATATCAGGAGCGCGATGAACACCTGTGTCGAGTTCGCCCTGCTGATCGGCTCTATCTCAGCATGCGGTGCGATGGGGGCGGGCACTTCCGCAGGTGCAGAAGGCGGGTTTTTGATCGGTGGCGTGATCTATCTGATCAATGAGGCGACGGGGCGGAAGATCATGCGCATGGCTATCGGCCCGATCGCGGCCATCGCGACAGGGCTTCTGTTCAACCTTACCTACCTGATCGGGCTTACGCCGCTGGTATAAGACAGAAAAGACGGTGAAAAGTTATGATAAATACAGTTAAAGGACGTATTGATGCCGGATCTGTCGGCGTCACCATGTGCCACGAACATCTTGCCCTGGACTTGTCCCCGGTACGAAAGGATACAGACTCCGTATTTGACGATTCGGTGCTCATCGAAAGTGAAGTGGATCTTATGAAAGCCCTGGGGGTCAAAAGTGTGATCGAAGTGACCTGCAATGACATGGGGAGAAATGTGCGCATGCTCAGGCAGATAAGCAGAGAATGTGGCATACATATCATCGCGTCGACCGGATTTTATCTGGAAGCGTATCACCCTGAAAGTGTCCGGTCGGGGACAATAGGAGAAATCTGTGATATTTTTTGCCGGGATATCCTGGAAGGGATAGACGGGACTGACATAAGAGCAGGTATCATAGGAGAAGTGGCAGGCGGGGAGAAAGAACTGGCTCCCAGTGAAGAAAAAGTACTGAAAGCGGCTGCGGCAGCAGGGGTAAAGACAGGATGTGCCGTGACGACACATTGCCAGCTGGGGCAGCTGGGGCTGGAACAATCTGCCTTGCTGCAAGGACAGGGGATAGATCCGGATAAGGTTATTTTAGGCCATATTGATCTGTCGGACGACAGAGCCTATCAGAAAGCGATCCTGGATACGGGAGTGAATATAGCATACGATACAGTGGGAAAGACAGCATATCTGTCGGACGAAAAGCGGGCGGACAATCTGATGTGGCTGCTTGAAAAGGGATATGAGGACCACATCCTCTTATCCCAGGATATCTCGAGGAGATCCTATATGGTGAGATATGGGAAGTACGACGGCTATACCACTGTCATGAAAAGATTTGTGCCACTTCTCAGGGAAAAAGGAGTGTCACAGGAAACGCTTGACAAGATGCTGATCCATAATCCAGCCAGGATCCTTGATATGTAGAAGTAAAGGAGGGAAATATATTGCTGACTTATCCGTTGGAAGGGATGGATGTAAAAGAAGCTGTCGCGGCCCAGTTTAAGATGATCGATTGTATCACGAAAGTATTTCAGGGGCATGAGATGCTGAGCAGAGGAGATCTGGGTGTCGTGCCTGGCTTCAATAAGCCTGTGACGACATATAAGGCAGAACAGGTCATCGCGGACTTTTTTGATGCGGAATCCTGCGTCCTTGTACGGGGCGCAGGAAGCGGCGCCATTCGTCTGGGCCTGTCTGCCATGATGCCACCGGGCAGCAAGATATTGATTCATGATGCCCCGGTCTACAGTACGACTTCCATTTCCATGGAAATGATGGGACTGGATCTTAAAAAAGCGGATTTTAACAATCTGGCAGACATAGAACGGACATTGGGGCAGGATCCGGATATCCGGGGGGCCCTGATACAATATACGAGACAGAAGCCAGAAGACAGCTATGATATGGAGACTGTGATCGGGACCATCAGAAAATGTGCGGATATCCTCATCTTAACTGATGACAATTATGCCGTGATGAAAATGAGCAGGACCGGAGTGCAGTGTGGCGCGGATCTTTCGTGTTTTTCCTCTTTTAAGCTCCTTGGGCCGGAAGGAGTGGGGATCGTTATCGGGAAGAAAAGATATACAGACAAGATCATAGGATGGAATTATTCCGGGGGGATGCAGGTACAGGGCCACGAGGCCATGGATGTCCTGCGCGGGCTGACATATGCCCCGGTGTCTCTGGCCATTGAAGCAGAGGTGGGGAAGGAGTGTGTCAGAAGACTGAAAGCCGGCGAGATAGACGGGATAAAAGACGCCTTTCTGGAAAATGCGCAATCTAAGATCGTACTTGTAGAATTTGAAGAAGATATTGCCGCTCAGGTGTTAGAAGAGGCAGAAAGATCCGGCGCGGCTCCAAATCCGGTGGGGGCAGAATCGAAATATGAGATAGTGCCTATGTTTTACAGACTCTCCGGCACATTCCGAAAAGCAGATCCCGCTCTCGAGAAGAGGATGATCCGTATCAATCCTATGCGGGGAGGCGCTGATACGGTGCTGCGTATCCTTAAAAGGGCGGTAGAAAGTGTGAAGATATGTTTGTGAACCAGTTGAGAAAGAAGAATCCGGCACTGTTAAACACGGCGTTTGAACTGCACCAGACGGGCCGGGTCAGCCCGGATTCTTACATAATAGATGTAGATACATTCCTTGAAAATGCGCGGAATATCGCGGAGACGGGCAAAGCATACGGCATAAGGCTCTTCTTTATGCTCAAACAAGTCGGGAGAAATCCATATCTGGCAAAGAGACTTGTCGAGATGGGATATGAAGGGGCAGTGACCGTTGACTATAAAGAAGCTGAAGTCATGATGCGCCATGGCATCCCCATCAAAAATGCGGGCCATCTGGTGCAGATACCTGGCCATAAAGTAAAATGTTTTGTGGCTTATGGGGTGGAATATATGACCGTCTATACCCGCGAAAAAATCGAAGAGATACAAAAAGCCGCCGCGGAACTTGGAAAGATACAGAAAATATTACTCCGTGTCTCTGCAGGCGGTGACATGATGTATTCCGGACAGACCGCCGGATTTTCCCTGGAAGAGATGAAAGAGACCGCGCTTTGGGTGGAGAAAGACTGTAAAAATGTAAAAGTGGCAGGGGTCACGTCGTTCCCGTGCTATCTGTATGACTCAGAAGAGAAGAAGATTCGGCCGATCCATAATCTGAAGACCGTGTTAGAGGCGGCATCAATCATGGAGAAGGCAGGGATGCTGTGTGAACTTGTAAACACGCCTTCCGCAAGCTGCTGTTCGACCCTGAAAAAAATGGCGGTCTATGGGGGCAACAGCGCGGAACCCGGCCATGGACTGACGGGGACTACACCACTTCACGCGGAATGTGATGAGCCGGAGATCCCATGTTGTGTATATGTAACGGAAGTATCCCACAATTTTGAGAACAGAGGTTACTGTTACGGGGGCGGATATTACAGGCGCTCCCATGTGGAAAACGCTCTTGTGGGGACGGGGATGGAGAAGATGGAACAGGTTTCTGTCATCCCACCGGACAGTGACAGTATCGACTATCACTTTGGGCTTTCGCAGATGTGCCAGGTGGGAGATACCGTGCTTATGGCGTTCCGGTTTCAGATATTTGTGACGCGAAGTGATGTCGTGCTCGTGGAAGGGCTTCACAGAGGAGAGAAAAAGATCATAGGAGTCTATGACAGTCAGGGGAGGCAGAAATGGACAAAAGATTCGTAGTGATCGTGTTAGACGGCTTCGGCATCGGTGCTATGAAAGATACGGCAATGGTCAGGCCGGCTGACCAGAAGGCGGATACATTGGGGTCTTTGCTGCGGAGGTTTCCCGAACTGAGATTAAGGAATCTGGAGAGGCTGGGACTGATGAACGCCTATGGAAAGGAGAGCTCATGTATGAAGTTTGCACCTTGCGCAAACTTCGGGAAATGTGAGCTGATGCATTTTGGGGCAGATACGTTTATAGGACATCAGGAGATCATGGGGACCCTCCCCAAAAAGCCGGATCAGCATCCATTTCAGGAGAAAGCCGAGGAGATACGGGACTGTCTGGAAAAAGCAGGACATATTGTCGAAGTGATCGAGAGGAAAGGGCTCAGATATCTTCTTGTCGACGAATATGCCACTGTGGCGGACAACCTGGAGGCAGATCTGGGAATGTGCTATAATGTGACGGCTCCGCTGGATTATATGCCCTTTGAAAAAGAACTTGAGATCGGCCAGCTTGTGAGGAAGGTTGCCACAGTTGGTCGGGTCATCGTATTTGGAGGGACAGGCAATACGATGCAGGAACTGTGGGATGCCGAGGAGATCAGACAGGGGAGGTTCATCGGGATAGCGTCTTCAAAGTCAAGATCTTATGAGCATGGGTATCAGTGCAGGCATTTAGGATATGGCGTGGATCCGCAGGTACAGGCTCCGTCCATTCTTGGCAGGGCGGGATATGAGGTCTCGCTGTTTGGAAAAGTCGCAGATATCGTGAATAATGAGTATGGGAAGAGCGTTTCCTGCGTGGATACGGAAGAAGTCATGGAACTTACGATCAGGGAGATGGGGCGGATGAAAAAGGGATTTATCTGTACAAATGTACAGGAAACAGACCTGGCCGGCCATTCCCAGTCAGCACCGGCTTACAAAAAGATCCTGGAGATCGCGGACCGCAAGATCGGAGAACTTATGGAGTGCCTCAAAAAGCAGGATATCCTGGTCGTGATGGCGGATCATGGAAATGATCCCGAGATCGGACACAGCAAACATACAAGAGAATGTGTCCCTTTGCTCGTGTATAAAAAGGGGATGGAAGGGACAGATCTTGGGATAAGAAAAACATTGTCAGATGTGGGGGCGACAGCATGTGCCTGTTTTGGCACACAACTCCCTCAGAATGGGATGTCGTTTATGTCCCCTGAAGGTTAAAAAACGGGGCAGACTGTTTTTAAAGAATACCTGAATGAAAAGTTAAAATCCGCTTGTAAACTTAAATTCCGTATTGACAACTAAATTCCATTTTTAAGGCTTTGACAGATGTCAGGAATGGGTATAAAGTGGAATTTAGTTACCCTTGACCATTGGCTGCTAAAAAAAGGGTATGCGGTTGCAAGCAACTGGGATTGTGTACTGTAAGACTGAATTCCACCTGCCTAATAGGTTATTATGGTGGCTCGTATCTGCAGATTTATTTTATTGTTAGGCATTCGTCACAGGGTAATTAAAGTGTTGGCACGTTGTGCCAGCCGAGCATGGATGCCCCTACTGTAAACACATGAAATACCAGCGTCTTATGCCTGCGTGTTACGCATTGGTTTCTGCTTGCCGTTTACCAGTGCCGGCGTAAGGGTGACTTCATCCGCCGGAATTTCAGACAGATGGAGGAAGTCCATGAGTTCATCGGGCAATATCATTTTTGCAAGTGTGAACGGTGTCAGACCGCCGAGACTTTCCCGGCAGGAACTGTTAATGTGGCTCATCATCAGGTTCACGTCATCCTGTGTCATGTTATCGAAAGAGCTCTTGCCCTGCGGGCAGATTTTCCGGATGTATTCGTGGTTCCGCTCACAGTGCGGTTTCTGCCATGAAGCCATCGGATCACAATAATACATCCTTGTGCGGATGATATTGTCAATGCCGCATTCAAGCTTGTCCGGATGTCTGAACTCGCCTCCCCTGCCGGTAAGTATCAGGGGGATTGCGGTGCTGAAAAGCCATGTACCGATAAGCTTTATTGATAGAGTCAAACACTTTTTCAACTCCTGTGGTTTCCTTGGAGTCCAGGAGGAACGCTGCCATAATGTCACAGGAACAAAAGTGCATGGTCAGGAGAACCTTGCGGCTGCCCTCGCATCCAATCACCGTGTCCATTTCGGTAATGCGGGTGTCAACTTTTTTTATACCATATCATTAAACAGGTTTATGACATTGGTGAAACAAAGACTGCACATTCCAAACGTGAAGTGCCACTGACCGGGAGAGCTATGTTAGTATTAAGGCTTTTAAAGGAATTGCATCAGCAAAATGGATGGTATAAACCAAATCAACTGCTTTGCTATGATGGGCATCAATATATAGAAAAAACAGCAAAGCTTTCTAAAGATTTAAAGAATTTATGTGAAAGAGCCGGGGTTGAACCTGACAGAGTACATCCTCATCTGCTACGCAAAACCGTTGCAACTGTATTACATGAAGCTGGAATGAGTACCAGAGATATTGCAGATATACTTGGTCATTCGGATATCGCAACCACGGAACAATGCTACATCATTTCAACAGAAGCGGAAAAGAAACGAAAAAAAATGGCGGCAGTTTTATAAAAACTATCGTCATTTTTTCTTTAAAAAGTGTCCAAACTTTTTGACATCAATAATTTAATTTTGACAGCAGTTAGATTTACTATTTAAACCGATGAAACCATGAGAAATACTAGATTTTCTAGCATTAAAAAGAGCGATAGACGGGACTCGAACCCGCGACCTCAACCTTGGCAAGGCGATTAAATACAGAATACAGCACAATACATTTTGTAAAATCGCCGAAATAAGCCATTTTTATGAGATTTAAAGTAACACAGCACAACACATTTTACCCCCGCCGTAAAGTAATCCGTAAAGTAATTTTACTCTGCGGCGAAGATAATGTCAGCAAAATCACTGATTGCTTTTTCTGCTTTAGCACGCCTGATCTGAGCATAATTTTGTAAAAATACTTTAACGCTGTTTCCCATCAATTCAGATAAAAGTTTGTCACTCTCTCCACGCTCGTAGTTATTAGTAGCAAAAGAATGACGACATCCATAGACTGAGATTTCTGGTAATTTGTCTATATGATTTCTGTTATATTGTCGCACAGCACCACGGAACTTTTTACCATAATAATCTGGATTCACAGGTAAGCCTTCTGTTGTCACAAATAGAAAATCATTATCAAAGAAATCTGGGTACTGCATCCTCATCTGTTTTTTCCACAGAAGTTTCCGGCAGATCATATCTGCAAGAATCTCTGGGACATACACAGTTCTGATGGAAGTGCCGGTTTTCAAATCAGATAGTTCTCCAAATTTATCATAACCGCGGTTAAATTCAAGGCGGTTCCCCAGAAAGTCAGATTCAGCCAGACCGCAGACTTCACCTGGACGTGGACCTAGAAGGAGAGAGACGCAATACATGACATAATAATGATCGTTTTTTGCTTCTTCTGAGTGGATGAACTGTGTGATCTGTTCATCGGTCCATGTCTTTTTCTTCTTGTAGATGACCTTATTCCGCTTGATACCAATCATAGGGTTCTGATTAGCGTCAATTAATTTTAAAGGGCTTACAGCGAACTGGAAGACGTTTGAGAGGATATTCAAACACTTGTTAATAGTTTCTGCGGAATACCCATTGGGCAGTCTCTCCGTAGGTTCTTCCATAAGCTCTTTATATTTTAATATGTGAGAGGATTCCACTCTGGTAATTGGAATGTCACCAAACACTTCTTGGATGTAATCGTGATAGTATTGCTGATAGATTTTATATGTGGAGTTTGCGTATGTACGTTTATTTGCGGCAAACCATTGTTTGGCCACTGTATCAAAGCGTAACTTATTTTCAATAGCTTGCTTTTCTGCACGGCGTTTTTCGGCCTTGGTTTTTTCCAAATTTCTAATGATGTCACTTTCATCCTGAACAGCGAGGTTTCTGCTCTTTCTGGCAGGACCAGTGAAACGTTGGCCAGATTCAGAGTCATAGACATTCGCATAATATGTAATTTTGATCTGACCAGTTTTTTTGCTTACATATCTTTGTTTTTGAATACTCATTTATATCACCTTCCTTAAAAAAGAGTATAAAAATAACACCTATTGCCAGAACAGATGCCGAAATGATATAATATGAGTGCGAATCGTATTATTTCAGGCATCATCCTGATAATAGTATTTTATGTGCCGTCCGGTTGCCGCCGGGCGGTTTTTTACGTATGACGGGCATGTCCGTGTTCTGTGGTGCAAGTCCACATAGGCGTAGCTACCGACGAACTTGTAAGCGACTCCCAAGGTTTGCATCGTGAGGTGTGGGCGAGAAGAAGGGATAGCGAAATCGTAGCCCTACGGACAGAAACCCGATAT
>NZ_CAJSYK010000037.1:0-20235 GCF_910574135.1 Anaerostipes faecis
TTTCCCATAGAGTAATCTAGTAAGACCCCTTGAAGACGACGAGGTAGATAGGGCAGAGGTGGAAGTACGGCAACGTATGGAGCTGACTGTTACTAATCGGTCGAGGCTTTAACCAAAGAAGGTAAGGAAGATGTTTGATGAAAGGTTCTGTATGTAGTTTTGAAGGTACATCAGAGGAATAATCGAAGGAAAAAAGAGAAAGAATAAAAAGAAGTGATCCTCGATAGCTCAGTTGGTAGAGCGCACGGCTGTTAACCGTGTTGTCGCTGGTTCGAGCCCAGCTCGGGGAGGTCAAAAAGACCGTGAAGCGGTCAAAGAAACAAGGCTCCATGGTCAAGTGGTTAAGACACCGCCCTTTCACGGCGGTAACACGGGTTCAAATCCCGTTGGAGTCATTTTTTCGTATCATAAATTAGATACGTTTGCATATACTATATTATATGGCGCCATAGCCAAGTGGTAAGGCATGGGACTGCAACTCCCTGATCACCAGTTCAAATCTGGTTGGCGCCTTTTTACTTTAATAACGCGGGGTGGAGCAGTCTGGTAGCTCGTCGGGCTCATAACCCGAAGGTCGTTGGTTCAAATCCGGCCCCCGCAACTCTAAGACAGTCTGGATATCGAAAGATATCCGGCTTTTTTATATTTTAAGGCATCTGGGCACGAAAAGTTGTCAAGCATTTCAAAAAGTGAGGGGTTGGGGAGAAGAGGTGGGCTTTCTAACTTTGTACTTTATTTAAAGGAGGGATTATGAATCATAAGAACAAGATGGAGACCCGACCGATGTTTCCGTTGATCGTATCCATGGCAGTACCTCCGCTCATATCCATGTTTATGCAGTATACGTATAATTTTGTAGACTGTATGTTTGTCTCATGGATTGGAGAAAAGGAACTGACTGCCGTGTCTCTGGCATTTCCAATCACAACCCTGATGATTGCGATGTCCATATGGATCGGTGTCGGCGTTAATGTACTAATCGCAGATAATCTTGGGCAAAAGAATCAGGACAGGGCAAATAGTGTTGTCACAAATGGTATATTGCTTTCAGCTGTTATGGGAATCATCGTTACCGGTGCTGTGCTTGTGATAACAAAACCTTTTTTTTCATCTTTTACAGACGATCCGGAAATATATCATTTAGCTGTCCGCTACATGAGAATCTGTGCTTTTTTGGAAGTATCCAGTATGGTACATATTTGTATTCAAAAGATTCTTCAGGGAACAGGGAATATGATCGGTCCCATGTGGTTTCAGATCGCGGGAGTTGTCCTGAACTTTATACTTGACCCGATTCTTATATTTGGCTATTTCAATTTTCCTAAAATGGGCATCGAAGGGGCCGCTGTGTCAACTGTATGCGGGTATACGCTTTCCATGATTTTAGCCTTTATTGTACTTATTTTCCGAAAGCAAAAGGTCAGGCTAAAAATAAGAGGTTTTCATATTGATTTCCAGATGATAAAAGAAATTTTTGTGATCGGATTTCCATCCTTTATCATGAATGCCCTGGGAGCATTTATGATTTACTTTACAAATATATTTCTTGTTGTATATTCCACGACTGGGGTGGCATTTTTCGGGGCATATTTTAAATTGCAGCAAGTTGTCATTATGACTTTAAATGGTCTTGTACAAGGATGTATTCCGATTATGAGTTATAACTATGGTGCAAAAAATATGCCAAGGCTTCGTCAGGCATTTAAATATGGAACAGGAATAGGAATTGGCCTTACAGGCATCAGCATTATTCTGTTTTGGACATTTCCGGAACAGATTTTAAGGATTTTCAATGCATCCGATGAAATGATGACATTTGGAGTGCCCGCATTAAAAATTATGTGTACAAGTTATGTATTTGCCGCGGCGGCCACAATGGCTGCATCGTTTATGCAGTCAACCAGGAGAGTTGGATTCAGTCTGATCATTAATATACTGAGGCAGCTGATACTTCTGCTGCCATTTATGTGGATTCTTTCATATTTTATTGGTATGAAAGGAATCTGGTGGTCTTTTTTAGCTGCGGAAACGATAACTGTATTCATAAGTATCTGTTTATATAGAAGATATCCGGTAGAATTTTCGGATGACCCTGTGTAGAGCAGGAAAAAATATGAATTACAGAACGTTTTATTCTTGCAGAATTCCATTCAAGCAAGTATAATCAAAAAAGAAAAAAAACAGACAGGAGAAAAAATATGAGTATACGTATAGGTATTTTAGGTTATGGAAATCTCGGACGCGGAGTGGAATGTGCAGTCCGTCAGAATCCGGATATGGAACTTGCTGCAGTTTTTACAAGAAGGAACCCACAAGATGTAACGATTCTTACAGAGTCGGCGGTAGTGTGCAATGTGGCGGATGCGGCAGACTGGAAGGATAAAATAGATGTAATGATCCTGTGCGGCGGAAGCGCCACAGACCTTCCTGTACAGACGCCGGAATATGCCTCTATATTCAATGTTGTGGACAGTTTTGATACACATGCAAGAATTCCGGAGCATTTCGCTAATGTTGATAAAGCTGCGAAAGAAGGAGGAAACGTAGGCATTATTTCCGTGGGATGGGACCCAGGAATGTTTTCTTTAAACAGAATGTATGCTAATGCGATCCTTCCAGACGGAAAGGACTATACATTTTGGGGCAGAGGAGTAAGCCAGGGCCATTCGGATGCAATCCGCCGGATAGATGGAGTAAAAGACGGAAAGCAGTATACAATTCCCGTAGATACAGCACTGGAAGCAGTAAGAAACGGAGAGGACCCTGAACTTACAACCCGTGAGAAACATACGAGAGAATGTTTTGTCGTGCTGGAAGAAGGGGCAGATGCGTCAATGATAGAGTCAGAGATCAAAAATATGCCGAATTATTTTGCAGACTACGATACAACCGTGCATTTTATAAGTGAAGAAGAATTAAAAAGAGATCACAGCAGCATTCCTCACGGAGGATTCGTTTTGAGAAGCGGAAAGACCGGATGGGAAAACGAAAATAAGCATCTGATTGAATATAGTTTGAAGCTGGATTCTAATCCTGAGTTTACATCCAGTGTTATTGCGGCATATGCAAGGGCCGCTTACAGACTTGCCAAAGAAGGACAGACAGGATGCAAAACTGTATTTGATATTGCGCCTGCATACCTCAGTGCGAAAACAGGAGAAGAACTGCGCAAAGAATTATTATAATAAGATAAATAAAAAAACTCCGGAGCAAAACATGAACTCCGGAGTTTTTTTGTAACGTTTTTTAGAAATCAAGCATAGTCTTTCCTTCACCGCAGCAGTTTTCAAAGTCGCGGATGAAGTCTTTTACGGCACCTTCAGCAACCTGGTTGAATGCGAGGGTTTTCAAGGTATCCGGATTGACTGTGACAGATCCGATACCGAATTTGCCCATTTCAAGAACCTGCTGAGAGTTTTTGAAAGATGCACCGAGGACTTCCGCATCATATCCCGCAGCCCTGACCATGGTATGAATATCTTTTGAAATCTGCACACCATTGTATCCTAAGTTATCCAGGCGGTTTACATAAGGGGCGAGGAACTTAGCTCCTGCTTTCGCAGCCATGAATGCAGGCATTACACCGTAAATAGCGGTTGCGGTTACGTTAATTCCCTCTTTGCTCAGGATAGAAATCGCTTTTAATCCGTTTGCAGTTACGGGTACTTTAATGTACATGTTGCCGCCGATGGCATCAACCATATGTTTTGCTTCTTTTACCATATCATCGGTCTCTGTTGAAAGCACCTGTGCATGAAGCATCGCTTCTTCCGGGATCAGAGCACGGATCTTCTTTAACTGGTCCATAGGATCAGGATTTCCGGTCTTGCCCAAGATCGTGGGATTGGTAGTGACTCCATCATAAGGATATATTGCATAGAGTTCCTCGATTTTTGTTAAGTCTGCGTCGTCAATTAAAATTAACATAATATATCTCCTTTTTGTAATTTATAGCTGGCTTAAATGATTGAATTAAACGGTCAAGTCTCCGATGATGTCCAGGATTTCTTCTTTTGTCTGTGCTTCTTTTAAATTTTTGATATTTTCTTCTTCACAGATTACTTCAGAGAGCTTCATAAGGATATCCAGGTGGGTTCCGTCTTTGCCTGCAACACCCATAACGATATATACGGTGTCATCGCCGTATTTCACCCCTTCCGGTACCTGAATAAAGGATATACCGGATTCTTTTATGTATTTTTCGGAACCGTCGATACCATGAGGGATGGCTACGTTATTGCCGATGTAGGTAGAGATGACTTCTTCTCTCTTGTGCATACATTCTACATATTTTGGATCCACATAGCCCTGTTCCACCAGAACTTTACCCGCCACGTCAATAGCGTCTTCCTTATTCCGGAGGCGTTTGTTTAAAACAATGTTGTCTGCGTTGAAAATCTTATTCATGATGTTCTCCTTTTTTATTGAGGTGTTTGATGCGTTTTCTGGTTTCTTCCTTGTCCCTGTCGTTGAGCAGCGGGGATACACAGATGTACTTATCGTCGCCTAAATCCAGCGGTACTGTGGAAATAATCAGGTCATAGCGAGACAGGTCTTCATCGGAGAGTTTATGGAGAGAAATAATCTTCTCTACGTCGATCTCTGCAAATTCCCGCTCCAGACGGCTTCTTAACATCTTGGATGAACCCATGCCTGAGGCACAGACGACCAGGACTTCAATGGACTGTTTGGTCAGATACTCCATCGATGCAATAAAGTAGATGACGATATACCCTATTTCATCATCCGGCACCGGTACGGAGGTGTGTTTAAAAACTTCTATAAAACTCTGCCTCACAATATCATAAAGCTTTGGATGGGACTGATAAATATCGTCATTGAGAGGATTGGATACATTCATGCCGCTTCTGATCCGTTCCAGGGCCATATTGATGTGAAGCATAAGATTCTCGGCAAGGTTCTCATCTTCGCTGTATGGGAAACCAAACCGTTCCTCTACTCTGGCGATCAGCTGGGTGACCAGATCCAGCTGTTTTAAAATGCTGGAATCATTTGCAACATGGTAGTGAGTGCGTCCTGTATATAGGTTGATCATCCAGTTGAAGTAGTTAAGCTCTGTATCATAGAGCTTAATATGAAACTTATGTTCCAGCAGGTGTTTGATACTTTTGTAAAGTTCCAGCTCAGGATTTGGTATATCCACGGAGAGCCTTAACTCGTCCTCCTTTTCATCTACAAGAGAATGCCTTTTGATAAAAATACACAGGAGGAACAAAAACTCCTGGAATTCTTTATCGGATACATTGAGTCTCTTTTTTGAAATAAGTGGATTCAGAAAATCATAGATGACAGATAATGTGTCTTCATAATCCCATTGAATCAGGAGATTGATGAATGCACAGCTTTTGTATTTTTTGTTTTTCATCCAGTCAAAGAAATTATCCAGAGGAATATTTCTCAGAATTATGCTGATCAACAGGTGACGTTTTGATATTTCTTTCCCTTCTAGTATAACACCTTCACTTCGTTTTGTAATCAAGGTAATATCATCATTTTCAAGGAAATTCTGCAGCTGGTGCAGACTGTTTCTGATCGTCTGCGTAGACGTTTTCAGATCGATGGCCAGTGACTGAGTCTTTACATAATCATTCTCGTGGAGAAGGATGAGAAGTATCAGATCATTCCGTTCTTTTGCGGTATAAGTCTGTTCCACCTTGGACTCCTCAAAGAGATACTCCAGCCGTTTCATATTATACAGGGAACCATAGATCTGCATTCCCCTGCCGGACTGAGATTCCAGCTTTAAATCACAGGATTCCATGATGTCATTTATTTCGGGCATTTCGCGGTAAACGGTACGTTCTGTGACGCCCAGTTCCTTTGCAATCTCTGAAACCCTCACATAACCGGTTGCATCCAGCAGATATTCGATAATTTCTTTTGCGCGGTCAGAAATAACCATATCTTCACCTATCTTCCTCTCTGATAAAATCGATCATTGAATTTAAACAACGAGCCCTCTGATTTCATTGTATTGTCTGTCAATCATTTTTAAAATGGATGCAAAATCTTTGGGTGAATTTTTCAACTGTTCATAAAATGCCATAATATAGTTGCCGCAGGGTTCATCGGATGATATTTGGCATGTCTCGTTTAAAAGCTCGTGAGCGGAAGCATCCGCTATACTATATAGGGCAGCTGCTGTGGAAAAAGACAGATAAACAGGGAGAACGCCTTCCTGTTCGCAGCCGCGCAGTGCTCCTACCAAACGGTCCTTCGGCTTTAACTTTCTGATCGGTTCCCTTCCTACACGTTCCACGGTATCGTGGAGATAAGGGTTTTGGAAGCGGAACAGCAGATTGTCTATATGAGCTTTCAGCTCAGAAAATTCTACATGATACCTTTTTGAGATCATCATGGCACTTTCTATCATAGCACCTTCCACCAGCTTTCGTATATAGATATCACCAATACTTTCGTCAATATATGTATATCCTTTTATTTTTCCAAGAAATGCAGTAACAGCATGGGCCATGTTATGGATGTACAGCTTTCGTTCCAGATAAAAAGAAAACGGGCTGAAAGGCACTATTTTTTTATAGTCAGGAATTGGCCCTTTAAAGGCAGCCCGGTCAACCGGAAGATAATCATAATCTTCCACACAGATCCGGAGCGGATCACCTTTTTTCATAGCTTCTGTCATCACAGGCACCATGCGGCCGATGGAAGTTTCTACAAGTCCAAGGCTTTCATCCAAGGTTTTTTTATGTCTGGCGGGCAGCATGTCTTTGATTTTTTCATATAAAAATTCATCGGCATCCATTAAATTTTCGCAGATCAGAAGATCCAGTGTGTTGGCGGGATCTTTGTCCCAGCGTCTGGTGAGTCCCTCACAGATGACCGGAATGATTTTTTCGAGGACAGTGACACCCACGGAAGTAGCCAGAAGGTTTGCAGATGCTATTTCATCACTGACAGCGGAAGCATCTTTTCCGTCAACGGCCCGTATGTTTTGAATCCAGACAGTTTTCCCGTTTTCTCCCACAATCTCCTGGGGATAGGTTTTATCTCTGTTAATGGCATTTATAACGTCGTCATTTACATCGACAAATACGACTTCATAGCCGGTCTGTGAGAGCAGGGCACCGATAAATCCCCGTCCGATATTGCCTGCCCCATACATAACTGCTTTCATTTGAATTCCCTCCCAAAATACCGGAACAGGGCATTCCCCAGAAGGAAACGCCCGTTCCAATTGCTATGCTTATTATTCGGATTGTACCAAGAGTACTCAGTTTAACGGTTTTTTAAACGTTCTACAAGTTCATCGTATTCCGGAGCCTGAAGATAGTTGGTAATGGATAAGTGCTGCTTTTTAGGCTGAGCTGCTTTTGCAGTACCTGTCAGCTCTTTGTGTGTGATCACTAAATCTGTGTCATCCGGAATCTTGGAGATCGCAGTGTTGATGACTTCAACAGGGAGGTCAGCCGCTTTTACTTTTTTCTTTAATGCTGCAGCAGACATTGCACTGGAGCCCATACCCGCATCACAGGCAACGACAATCTTATTTACATTTGTAAGATCTAAGCCTGCAACACCGAGAGAAGAATCGTTTGTCACGGCATCAGATGTATTGGAAGCACTGGAGCCCATGGCTTCTTTTGGAATGACAGAAGGACCTAAAGAAGCTTCTCCCTTTCCTTTTGCCACCATTCGTTTTACAAAGAAGGCGTTGATCACAAAAGATACCGCACAGGAGATTGCCACACCTGCGATGACACCGATCATAGAACTCTTGGGCGACAGTGCAAGGACTGAGAAGATACTGCCCGGAGAAGGTGTTGCAACGGTTCCCACATTCATAAGCGTAAATGTACCGGTACCTGCGATACCGCCGGCGATCATACCGATGATTGTGAGAGGATTGGCTAATACATATGGGAAATAAACTTCATGGATACCGCCGAAGAAATGAATAAGAATCATTCCGGGAGCGGCTTCTTTCATCTCGCCTTTTCCGAAGAACCAGTAAGCAAGCAGGAGTCCGAGTCCGGTTCCCGGGTTAGGAACTAATAAAAACAGTGCTGAATGTCCTAAAGTTTTAACCTGCTCGTAACCGATCGGTCCAAAAATACCGTGGTCTAAAGCGTTATTTAAGAATAGTACTTTTGCAGGTTCTACAAAAATTGCAGACAAAGGAAGTACATTGTGAGTTACAATCCAGTTTACTCCGTTTGTGAGTACCTGAGTCACGGTATCCATGACAGGGCCGAATACAAGGTAAGCTACACAGCAGAGAATACCGCCGATGATACCTAAAGAGAAGTTGTTGACGATCATTTCAAAACCGCCGGGGATTTTTCCGTCTACGGCAGCATCAAACTTTTTAATGCACCATCCGGATGCAGGTCCTAAGATCATGGCTGCGAGGAACATCGGGGTTCCCGGCACTGCTACGATGGCACCGACAGTTACCAATGCACCAATGACTCCTCCGCGGTCTCCTCCGACCATCTTACCTCCGGTGTGACCGATCAGGATAGGAAGCAGTGAATTAAGGATCGGGCTGATTAAATTTGCAAGCTTTGCATTTGGTGTCCAGCCTGTTTCAAGGAAGAATGCGGTGATCAAACCGAATCCGATAAATGCGCCGATATTTGGGATAACCATTCCGGCCAGAAATGCTCCGAATTTTTGAAGCTTCTGGGAGAATGTTGTTTTTTCATGTTCCATACTATAACTCTCCTTCTTTTAGATAATTCTCATTGATAATCCTGATGAATTCTTCTTTTGATGTGGCAGATAATAGTTTTTCACATTCCTCCGGTTTGCAGAGGATATCAGTAATCTGCATAAGTTCCTGTATGGTGTCTTCTTCTTTACATGCAATTCCTATCACATAGGTTACACTTTCTCCGTTGTAATCTATGGTGTCAGGAAAGTGTGCAATGCAGATTCCGGATTTTAATACCTGGTCCAGAGAAGTTTCATTCCCATGAGGTATGGCAACGCCGAACCCTAAATATGTATTATGCTCAAGCTCACGTTCGAGCATGCTGTCTTCATATCCGGGATTCACATATCGGTTGGATACAAGAAGTCTGCCTGCAATGCGGATCGCATCTTTCTTTGCTGTACTTGGAAGTCCCCATGCAATGTTGTTTAAGAATTCATCATTAAGAAGTTTGCCGGCCATGCTCACCTCTCCTTTGTTGGGCAGCAGCCGATTCCCGGGCGGCTGCTGTTTGCAGTAAACGTTTATCTGTATTTATCATAGCTTATGATTTGCATGAATGTAAATACAGACTAATGCTATCTTTTTCATCGGAGGTTGTGACATAATTTTGTTTTGAAACGATGACAGAAGAAAACATTGTTTGCGTTGCTAAGAATACAGTATACGAAGAGTGACTTGTAAAAAGATGTTGAAGAGGGTATAATATCAAAAAATATATTTTTTAAAATTTACCTAAACTGTTTTTTATAGAATAAAAATGTAAAATAAAAGAAAAAACATAACCATTTATTAAAATATTAGACCAGTCACCAAGAATTAAAAATGTGTAATCAGAATGGAACAGTAAAAAAATACTATAAACATTCTTAAGCAATTGGATATTATATAATTCTAAAGGAGGGACACAAATTGGGTATTTCAATTATGCCGGCAATGATTCTTTCTTGCCTTCTTGTATTAGTTACAATAGTGGCAATCGTAAAAATTATTCAGAATTTAAAAAAGTAAGAATTATTAGAGATGATAAAAAAACAGGGAATGTGTCAAAAGCATTCCCTGTTTTTTGCCTTTCCCGTGGAATTTCGGACAATCAGTTCCGGTTCATATTCCAGCCTCATAATATAATGATGCTTTGAAATCCCGTCTTTTTGTGTATTCTTCTTATAAATAATATCTACGGCTTCCTTCCCTTTAAAAGCGGCTGCGTGCTCAATGGTTGTAAGAGAGATCTGAGGCATCCCGGAAAGTGGAATGTTATCAAATCCGCAGACTGAAAAGTCTCCCGGTATTTTATAGCCGTGATCAGTGATGGCAGACATGATCCCGAACGCAGTCATATCGTTGTTCCCAACAAAAGCAGTGGATTTCGTGTGATTCTCCAAGGCCTTTGAAACCAGATCATAACCATTTAAGTATTCGGAATTGTCCGGTGTATATCTGGAATAAGTAGAGAACTTAGAGGAAAGAACCTCGATATTATTCAAATCAAGGTTGTATGCCTTAAAACTGTTTTTCAACCCTTCCAATCTGTGAAGCCTTCCGATTTCTTTTTGTTTGATTGGTGCCGAAACAAAAGATACATGGGTGTGACCGAGAGAGATCAGATATTCACCGAGTATGAACCCGGGCTTTTTGCTGTCCAGTTCAACCGAATCAAATCGGGAGCCCTCAGGTTTGTCACCGATGGAGACCATAGGCACCGACTTGGACAGAGCATTGATCTCTGAAATCTTAGAAGACGGAGGATACAAAAAAATGATGCCGCTCAGGTCAAAGTTTGAAAGCATCTTTATGTAATACTCCTCCTGAGACACATCCCGGATCGTGGATACGGAAAATACGGTGTAGTCATATTCCCTGGCGCGTTCTGTGATGGAATGGATCAGCATGGAGTAGTAGCCATTAGAGAGAATAGGGCAGATAACGATGATTGTTTTAGAGAGTGCGGATGCTTTTTTTAACGCATTTTTCTCCGGTTTCTTATAGCCCAGTTCTTTGGCTGCGGCTTTTACCTTATCCACCGTCTCCTTTGAAAAAGAAACGTGAGGCTTGCTGCTTAAAATCATAGAAACACTGGACTGGGAGAGTCCTGTGTACTCAGCAATATCCCTTGTTGTGACTTTATTTCTCTTTCCCATAATGAGCCTCCTGTCAAGTAGAAATATCTTCGATTTATTTTGATTAATAAAAATTACTAATTGAAACTTTTTATTGATTATTAATATTATACTAATGATTAATAACAAACACAAGGAAAACAGGGGAAAGTATCTGATCTGAAAAAAATAAAAGGAGAAAAGGCCTGTTAATCAATGTTTTATGATTAATCAAAAGTAGGTGAAAGCCGCATAAAATGGCGGTTTCATACGTTTGACAGGGCCAAATTATTATGATTAGATAAGGGCAGTAAGACAAACAGGGACTCAGTCGAAGGAGGATAAGAACAGTGTATGATGTAGCAATTATAGGTGCGGGGATTACAGGATGTTCCATCGCATATGAATTAGGAAAGTATAATGTAAATGCAGTGGTCATTGAAAAAGAAAACGATGTGGCTGTCGGCACAACAAAAGCAAACAGTGCCATCATCCATGGAGGATATGACCCGATACCGGGATCTCTGATGGCAAAATATAATATCAGAGGAAATCAGTACATAAAAGAGCTGTGTAAAAAGCTGGACGTTCCATTTAAGCAGATCGGAGCCCTGATTGTTGCCTTTGAAGAAAAGGAAGAAAAAACATTAGAAGAGTTAAAACAGCGTGGAGAGAAAAATGGTGTTCCGGATATGGAGATATGGGATCAGGAAACCTTAAGAAAAGAAGAACCGAATATTTCTGAGAAAGCTATCAAAGCTTTATTTTCCCCGAATGTAGGAATCATCAGTCCGTGGGAACTGGCAATCGCTCTCGGAGAGATGGCTGCCTTAAATGGTGTTGAATTTAAGCTGAACACCGAGGTCACGGACATTAAAAAGAACAATGATTCTTATGAAATTAAAACCAACAACGGAACCGTTGAGGCAAAATATATCTGCAATGCGGCAGGAGTCAACGCCGACAAAGTAAACGAATATACGAATAAAAAATCCTTTACCATCAAGCCAAATAAAGGTGAGTATTACTTATTGGATAAAAGCCAGGGAGAACTTGTAAACCATGTGATCTTCCAGTGCCCGAATAAAGACGGAAAAGGTGTGCTCGTATCGCCTACCGTACACGGAAATCTGATTGTCGGGCCGAATTCACAGCCAACGGACGGAGACGATGTGTCAACCTCAACAGACGGATTAAGCTTTGTAAGAAATACTGCCTTAAAATCCGTGCCTGGAATTAACTTCAGAGAATCCATCAGAAATTTCGCGGGAGTCCGTGCAAGAACAAAAGAGGATGACTTCTTCATTTTTGAAGATGAAGAAAACAAAGGCTTCTTTAATATTTCAGGAATGGCTTCTCCGGGACTTTCTTCCGCACCGGCAATCGCAGTTGACCTGTTAAAGATGATGGAAGAGTCAGGACTTTGTCTGGAAGCAAAAAAAGAAATCAAGGACGAGAGAAAAGTAAATCGTTTTAAGAAGCTGAGTGATGAAGAGAGAGCTGCGCTGATTAAAGAAAATCCATTGTACGGAAAAATTATCTGCCGCTGTGAGACAGTGACGGAAGGGGAGATTGTGGACGCGATCCACCGCCCGATCCCTGCCACATCCATTGATGCAGTCAAGAGAAGATGCAACGCAGGCATGGGAAGATGCCAGGGTGGTTTCTGCGGCCCGAGAGTGCAGGAGATCATCTCAAGAGAATTAAACATTCCACTGGAAGACGTTCCGCAGGACCGTGTGGGAATGAACATTATTACAGGAGAAACAAAAACAGGAGGTGCCAGATAATGAAATATGATGTGATCGTAGTCGGAGGAGGACCAGCAGGCCTTGCGGCAGCAGTGGAAGCGAGCAAAAATGGTGCCGATAAAATCTTAGTGGTAGAACGTGACCAGGAATTAGGCGGAATCTTAAATCAGTGTATTCACAATGGATTCGGGCTTCATTATTTCAAAGAAGAATTGACCGGACCGGAGTATGCAAATAAATTTATTGAAATGTTAGCCAAGACAAATATTGAAGTGATGCTGGACACCATGGTTTTGGATGTGGATGAAGAGAAAAAATGCGTTCATGCCATGAACAAGAAAAACGGCTATATGGTACTGGAAGGAAAAGCTCTGATCTTAAACATGGGCTGCCGGGAGAGGACCAGGGGAGCCATTGCAATCCCGGGAGACCGTCCGGCCGGAGTCTTCACTGCGGGTGCGGCTCAGAGATATGTCAACATTGAAGGATATATGGTAGGAAAAAAAGTCCTGATCTTAGGGTCCGGAGATATCGGTCTGATCATGGCAAGGCGTATGAGTTTAGAGGGCGCAAAGGTTGTGGGATGCGTTGAACTCTGTCCATATTCCAACGGACTTACAAGAAACATCGTGCAGTGTCTGGAAGATTACGATATTCCTCTGTATCTATCCCACACGATCACGGATATCAAAGGGGATAAGAGAGTGGAGCAGGTTACCGTACAGAAAGTGGATGAGAAGAACCAGCCGATTCCGGGAACAGAGATCATATTTGACGTAGACACCGTTCTTTTATCCGTAGGCCTGATCCCTGAAAATGAACTGACAAGGGCAGCAGGAATTACTATGGACCCGAGAACAAACGGACCGGTCGTATTTGAAAACATGGAGACATCCGCAGAAGGCATCTTTGCAAGCGGCAATGTTGTGCATGTCCATGATCTGGTAGACTTTGTAACTGCGGAGAGCCAGAAGGCGGGAAGAAGTGCAGCAGAGTATGTAAAGAACGGAGAGGCTGAAGACCAGACATATATTGAGCTGAAAAACGGAGACTGTGTAGGATATACGGTGCCGCAGAAGATACGTCCTGCCAATGTGGATAAGATGGTGGAAGTGATGTTCCGTGTGCGCAACGTATACCGCGATGTGGCGATCAAGGTGACTTCCGGCGGAGAAGAGCTGGCTTCCTTTAAACGGGAACATATGGCTCCGGGGGAGATGGAAAAAATCGTGATACCAAAGGCGTTTTTAGATAAGGTGAAAAACGGCGAGATCACTGTGTCTGTAGAAAAGGTAGGTGCTTAACATGACAGATTTAATTTGTATTGTTTGTCCGAAAGGATGTCACTTAAAAGTCGATGAAGAAAACGGATATAAAGTAACCGGGAACGGATGTCCGAGAGGCGCCGTATACGGGGAAAAAGAATTAGTCAATCCTACCAGAGTCATCACGTCTACCGTAAGGGTTGAGGCAGAGACAGCGAGAAGAGTCCCTGTGAAAACAAACGGAGACATTCCGAAAGGGAAGATTTATGATATCATGGATGAGCTGACCAAAGTGACAGCCAAGGCCCCGGTGAATGTGGGCGATGTGATCATTAAAGATGTTCTTGGACTGGGAGTAGATATTGTGGCAACAAAGAAAGTAACAGCATAAGCATTATAGGAGGAAAACATGAGCGTTATTACATTTATTTGTGCAGGACAGATGGCATCAGCAATTACATTTCCGGCGATGGAAAACGGACACGAGGTCCGCTTGGTTGGTTCCCCGCTGGATCGGGACATTATTGACGGATTAAAGAAAGACAATTTCCATATCACTTTAAAAAGGACCCTGCACGACGGGATCAAATATTATCAGATTGAAGAATTAGAAGAGGCTCTGGACGGAGCAGACGCAGCACTCTGCGGTGTCAGCAGCTTTGGCTTAGACTGGTTCTGTGATGAGATTCTTCCGGTGATTCCTGATAATGTACCGCTCCTCTCTGTGACAAAAGGCATGGTGGATCTGGATGACGGAACCCTGGTTCCATATCCGATGATCTTTGAGGAACGCCAGCCGGAAGGAAAGCATCTTGACCTCAATGCCATCGGCGGTCCGTGTACCAGCTATGAATTGGCAGACCACGACCACAGCCATGTGGCTTTCTGTGGAAAGAACATGGAAACTCTCAAAATGTTCAAAGAGCTTCTGGCAACAGACTACTATCACATCACTCTTTCTAAGGACGTAGTAGGTGTGGAGTGTGCCGTGGCCATGAAGAATGCATATGCACTTGGTGTTACTCTGGCTGTCGGGCTTTCTGAAAAAATGGAAGGAAAGATCGGTATCCAGCACTACAATTCCCAGGCTGCATTGTTCGGACAGAGCGTAAAAGAAATGACAAGACTCTTAGAACTGATCGGCGGAGGCCCGGAAAATATTATTCACGGCGCAGGGGATCTGTATGTGACGGTTTTCGGCGGAAGAACAAGGAAGATCGGAACACTTCTCGGACGCGGATTAAGCTTCGATGATGCTATGGAAGAATTACAGGGTGTGACTCTGGAATCCATCGTCATTGCAACGAGAACTGCACGTGCCGTAAGAAAACTTGCGGAACGCGGAATCGTTTCACTGGATGAGTTCCCACTTCTGATGCATGTTGATTCTATCATCAATGAAAGTGCTGAGGTCAATATTCCTTGGGAAGACTTTACGATGATTAAAGAATAAAAACAATCTTATTTATTAAGGGGCAAAGCCATTTTTACGGCTTTGCCCTTTTTGCTACAGCTATATAAGAATAAAACACTTCCAAGTGTGTCAAATGACACAAGAGGCATAACATAATTGACGAAACGGTAAAGGATTTGGGGAGAATGGCGTGGTTTTACCGGGCCAACAGCAGAACAGGGAAGGTTTTTGGGAAAAAGAGTCTGCATCTGGATGAAGAGACAGAAATGGTAATTGATTATATGCATTATCCGAAAGGATTTACAACGGTGCTTCACAGACATCCAACTTCTCATGGAATCTATGTGCTGGAGGGGCAGCTGGAGACGGACGGTGAACTTTATGGGCCCGGGACCTTTGTATGGTATCCGGAAGGAATCGCAGCTGCACATGGAGCGACAGAATATGAAGATCTGAAGTGTCTGCTGATCTCCAATAAAGCATTTTCCATCGAATATCTTGAGGAGGGAGAACAGAGTCAAAATTCCCTTGAGAAAAAGGTGACAGATGTAAACCGGATGCCGTGGTTTTACCGGCAGACGACAACCACAGGGAAAATATTTGGAAAAAAGGCTTTATTATTGGATAATGAGACAGGTATGCAGATTAATTATATGAATTATCCCGCGGGATTTACGACTATAAATCACAGACATACGGCAGGCCATGGCTTTTTTGTTCTGGAGGGACAGTTACAGACCGGAGATGAGCTTTATGGACCGGGAACTTTTGTCTGGTATCCGGAAGGATATGTGACGGCTCACGGAGCAACCGAATATGAAGATTTGAAGTGTCTGCAGATATCGAATAAAACTTTTAATATTGAATATGTGTAAGGCTCAGTGAAAGGAACAGGTTATGGGAAGCACAGAGGAAGAATGTACAGCACTCCAGGCAGGAAAGCATCTTGCACGAAGGCTGCCCAATGTGAAATATGCGGCAGTTTCCGGCGGACGAATGGCAAGAGAAACAGCAATGAAATTCACATCCTCGATTCCTTTGGAACATGTGACTTTTGTCCCGCTGTGCGGCGGTGTTGATAAGGAGTTATGGGATATTCAGGCAAATACGGTATGTGAGTATTTTGCAAGCCACTGCGGTGCCGCCGGCCTTCAGCTGCATTCCAGGTTTCTCTGATCAGAAAATTTTCGGAATATACCATTACTTGAAAGATCGCTGTACTGGTTCTATAATAATGAAAGACACTGCTCGTTGAAACCATGAATATGAGGAGGGATTCATATGGAATACCGTAAGTTTGGAAAGCAATATGTCATAAGGCTGGAAAAAGGAGAAGAGGTTGTATCATCAATCAAAGATTTATGTGAAAAAGAAAATGTAAAGCTGGGCTCTCTGTCAGGTATCGGGGCTGTAAATAAAGTAACCGCAGGTTTATTTAAGACAAAAGAAAAGAAGTATGTAAGTAAGACCTATGAGGAAGATATGGAGATTGTTTCACTTAGCGGTAATGTTTCCTGCATGAATGGGGAAACCTATTTACACTTCCATATCAGTGTCGCCAATGAAGCAGGAGAAGTCCGTGGAGGACATCTCACAGAAGCCTGTATCAGCGCTACCGGAGAATTGGTGCTTACAGAGATAGAAGGAACTGTGGACCGGGAATACAGCGGTGAGATTGGATTGAATTTATTCAAATTTTAAGAGGAGAAGCAGAAAATTGCAAATATTAACAGGGAGACAGGTTTATAAACAGTATAAAGAGTACAGTCAGGAGAAACTGAGTCTGTGCGGATGGGTCAGAAGCAACCGGGACTCCAGGGACTTTGGGTTTCTCGTGATCAATGACGGGACTTTTTTTGAACCGATCCAGATCGTGTACGGCAAAGAACTTTCGAATTTTACCGAGGTGAAGAAGCTGTCTGTCGGAACTGCGGTGATCGTGAAGGGGATTCTCACAGAGACACCGGATGCCAGACAGCCGTTTGAGATACAGGCAGAGTCCGTAGAAGTGGAGGGTGAATCTCCGTCTGATTATCCGCTTCAGAAGAAACGGCATTCGTTTGAATATCTGAGAACGATCGCCCATTTAAGGCCGAGGGCCAACACATTTCAGGCGGTGTACAGAGTCCGTTCTCTGATCGCCTACGCCATCCATAAGTTTTTTATGGAGAGAGATTTTGTTTATGTGCACACACCGATAATTTCAGGACAGGACTGTGAGGGTGCCGGGGAAATGTTTCAGGTGACAACGCTTGACCTGGAGGAACTTTCCCATGGCAAAAAGCTGGATTACAGGGAGGATTTTTTTGAGAGAGAAACCAGTCTCACAGTCAGCGGACAGCTAAATGGAGAAGTCTTTGCCCAGGCTTTCCGAAATATCTATACTTTTGGACCGACATTTCGGGCGGAGGAATCCAATACTACAAGGCATGCGGCGGAATTTTGGATGATCGAACCGGAAATGGCCTTTGCGGATCTGAAAGACAATATGCTGTTGGCGGAAAAAATGATCAAATATATTATTAAATATGTACTGGAACAAGCTCCGGAAGAAATGGAGTTTTTCAATAAATTTGTGGACAAAGGTCTGCTGGATCGCCTGCGTCATGTGGCGGAGTCAGAATTTGCAAGGGTTACCTATACAGAGGCCATTGATATTTTGAAGGAGCACAATGATAAGTTTCAATATCCGGTATCCTGGGGAACAGATTTACAGACAGAGCATGAGCGGTATCTGACGGAGAAAGTATTTAAGAAGCCTGTATTTGTGACAGACTATCCGAAGGAGATTAAGGCATTTTATATGAAACAGAATCCGGATGGAAAGACGGTGGCGGCAGTGGATCTTTTGGTGCCGGGGATCGGGGAGATCATCGGGGGCAGCCAGAGAGAAGATGATCTGGATAAACTGCGAATGAGAATGGAAGAACTTAAAATGAATCTATCTGACTATGATTTTTATTTGGATTTAAGAAAATACGGTTCTGCCAGACACTCAGGTTTCGGGCTTGGATTCGAGCGGATGGTCATGTACGTGACGGGAATGGCAAATATCCGAGATGTGATACCGTTTCCGAGGACTGCGGGGAAATGTGAGTTTTAAAAATGTTATGTATACTTATTTGTCAGAAAAATGGAAGTGGTTCAGTGCTTCCATTTTTTTGTATAGAATAAGCCAAAATACATATGCTATAAAAAAAGAGGTGGTTTGATGCATTCCTTATGGCAGGAAAAAATAGAGTTTCCATATTACCCGATTTTGAAAACAGATAAGCAAGTCGATATATTGTATCTGGAGGCATCCCTTCAGAATGCAGTGGAGGCTCATTTTCAAAAAGAGCAGGGCAAATCTGTGATGATCATGGAAGAGAAAAGCATCGCGGACATGACGGAGCTCGGAGGAATGGGAATCATTAAAGGAGAAACAAAAGAAGAGATCAAAGATCTGCACAGACTGAGGGATTATATAGAGGGAAGAAATATTCCCTGTGACATGGTTGTGGAATCCGACACCTGTATCTGGGTCCATCCACTCAAACTGTTTTTGTTTATGACAGAGGGTATCGATGTATATGAACAGATGAAGGTTATGGGACGTAAGGGCAATAAACTGGATACGGGAACCGTTTATATAACGGCAGATACGGTCGTTGAAAAAAAAGAAAAAGAACCGCTGTATGTACATGCATTTTTAAGCAAAGAATTTCCGAAACTTGAGAAACCATACAAGGAAATGCGAAGGTACGGAGACTGTTGGCTTATCTGTACAGAGGAAGAAACGGTAGAAGGAAGTGATTTCTCCTGGATTATATGATAGAATAAAAACAAAAAATCAGGAGGACATTATGAGCAAGATTGAAGAAATCAGAAAAGAAATGGTAGCAGCCATGAAAAATAAGGATAAAGCAAGAAAAGAAGCTTTGTCCATGCTGTTAAGCGCATTAAAAAATGCACAGATTGATAAAAGAGAAGACCTCACGGAGGCGGAAGAAAATACAATTATTGCAAAAGAGATGAAGCAGACGAAAGAAACTCTGGAATCCTGTCCGGCAGAGCGCACAGACATTATTGAGGAATGTAATATACGCCTTGCGGTCATTAAAGAATTTGCTCCCGAAGAGATGAGTGAGGAACAGATCAATGCTGAGATTGATGTGGTGCTCACAGAACTCGGGATCGAGGCTCCAGGTGCAAAAGACAAGGGTAAGATCATGAAAAGCCTTATGCCGAAAGTGAAGGGAAAAGCCGATGGCAAACTGGTCAATCAGCTTGTGGCTGCAAGGATTGGATAGGAGACTGTATGGAACATATTTTAGTGGTCGTTGATATGCAGAATGACTTCATAGACGGCGCCCTGGGGACCAAAGAGGCCAGGGAGATCGTTGAGGCAGCAGCAGAGAAGATAAGAGAGTTTAAAGGCAGTATATACGGAACATTAGATACCCACTCCAAAGATTATCTCAGCACACAGGAAGGTAAAAATCTGCCCGTTCCCCATTGCATCCTGGGAGAAGAAGGATGGGCACTGCATCCTGATATCATGGATGCCATCTCTGAGACAGAGGCAGAAGTGATGGACTTCTGTCGGAAAGATACGTTTGGTTCCATTGAACTGTGCGAACTGCTGAAACAGAGATATGAGGGAAAGGACGCAGAAATCCAATTCATCGGCCTGTGCACCGATATCTGTGTGATCTCCAATGCACTCATGGTAAAGGCAGCCCTTCCGGAAGCAAAATTGATCGTCCACGCGGACCTTTGCGCAGGAGTGACAAAAGAAAGCCATGACAATGCCCTGAATGCAATGAAGATGTGTCAGGTGGACATACAGACTCAGAAAGAGATTTAAATAAATTATACCCACAGGAAGAACGGTGTTCCCTGTGGGTATACATTTTTATGAGACTATGAAAAAAAGTCTGTAAATAAGATTCTTCTATGATAATGAAGGGCGAAAGTCTTGAAAAACAGGCTTTTCGCCCTTACTTTATATATAACAGTTACAAAAAAA
>NZ_CAJSYK010000038.1:0-16933 GCF_910574135.1 Anaerostipes faecis
ATATCGGGTTTCTGTCCGTAGGGCTACGATTTCGCTATCCCTTCTTCTCGCCCACACCTCACGATGCAAACCTTGGGAGTCGCTTACAAGTTCGTCGGTAGCTACGCCTATGTGGACTTGCACCACAGAACACGGACATGCCCGTCATACTTAAAAAACAACCCCGCAATGTCAAATGCGGGGTTATCTATTTAATGAAAAGAGAGGATTAATATATATGAAAAACTATAATCTAAGTATATCAGAATCCTCCCCGGAAACAATGGATAGAAAATAAACAATTCTAAACAAAGTATAAAATGACCTGAAGAAAGTCTTAGGAATTCTAAGAATTTCTGACACTATACTGGTCTGTCAAATATCATTACTGTTTAATAAGGACTTTCGCTATTTCAGCCTCAAACGTATAGCTGTTTTCAGGCATCCACCTTTTGACCTCTTTCTTGTTTTCCTTCACTGTCTTCAGCTTCATTTTTAAAGTGGCTACTTTCATCTCTTCTGTTGGCTTTGATTTTTGGATCAGTTTCGCCATCTCAGAAAGAACATAGGTGCCTAACTGGCTCTGCTGGGTGATCTTTCCTGCTTTTATTGCATTCTGCATATTTTTCATAAGCTGGGCTTGTATTTTGGCCAGATCAATACTCTGTGATTTCAGTACAACCGTTGCTGTACCTTCTTTTTCATCTTTTTCGTCTGTTTTCACTTCATATTTCAGCTTGGCTAAGGCGTGGAGCATGGAATCGATAACCTTATCTGCATCCTCAGACTTAAATACACCCCCAGCGGAATTTGCAGAAGACATGAAAGAAGTCTTCATACTTGTTTTGTATGTCTTTAAGACCTGCTTTGCTTCTTTTTCTGTCTTTCCGTTTTTGACCAGCTGTTCTGTGTTACCTCTCGTAAACAGCAGATAGTAAGCTTCTACCAGCTTATGGGGTTCCGGAATTTCTTCTTTCTTACTGCATCCCGCCAGTGCCAGGGAAATAATCATAACAAGGCTGAGTAAAACTGCCAGTTTTTTCTTCATCTGCTTTTTCATAACCTGTTCTCCTCAATCATAGAAAATGTTTTAACGCAAAAGCCAGCTGCAGCAGAGTCTGTCGGCTCTGCTGCAAAGCTTTTTATTTTACATATTTGACAATGTATTTTCCGCTTGTATTCTTTGTATTTTTTGTTACCTTTACATAATAGGTTCCCTTTGATAATTTTCCTTTGAAAGTAATATAACTTGGGCTGTAGGCCGTACGTGAGCTCAGCTTCTTCTTTCCCTTGTACAGCGTTGCAGTCACACTTCCTGAACTGTTATATGTAGTAACCTTAAACTGTGTAGAACGTCGTTTGCTGACTTTAAACTTGTACCAATGGGTCTTCTTCTTAGCATCTGAAGCAGTCAGCACATTTGTCTTGGATTTTTTACGGCTGATAGATTTGGATTTGGATTTCTTTGTGGCGTATTTTCCTGTATACGACTTTGTTCCAAAACTTGCTCGGTACAAATCGTTCGCATCCGTAGATTCAAAAACAATACGATAACTACCCGGACTAACTGCAAAATATCTAGATGCATCTGTTAATTTTGGATATTCTATATCTGTAACTCTAGTCCATTTCTTCCCTGACTTTTTCTGTAAATAAACTTTTGCTGACCAGCCTGACTCTCTTCCGGCCTTAAGCCAAACTTGGCTCCGTTTCTTTACAGAAAAGTTACGGTAGATAGTTCTTCCACTTCCAACAAATGCCCTCAAACTTCCATTAATCTTTGATGCGTTATTAATGAAAGAATAAGGTTTAACTTGTGCATACACAGAATTTCCTTCAATTCTTGATGCAATATATATATTATAGTATCCTGCCTTTAAATTATTAACTCTAATTGTATTGCTGCTCGTAGAACCTTTTGCAATTGGGTTATCGTTCACATCAGTAAGTAAAACATCAGAATACTCTAATCTATTTGTAACTCCATTATAAATTTTTAGATCAACAAATAAAGCTCCATCACTTGGCATCTTTACTGTAAATCCAATCACTGATCCCTTAGCTGTCTTGTATTGTTTTGCCTTGTTTAAATCATTTGGGGTTAGACATAATTTTGCCTCTACTGGAGTAGCAATAACTGCCTTTGCTGCTCTCCCTTTAGAACTTTTTGTTATTCCACTTTCTGTTAAATTACTGGCTGAACTAATTCCCATTTTCTGAATACTTACCTTTGGTACTTCAGTTTCCTTTTTCTCCGCACCAAATGCTACAGTGCTGAATCCCAACGAAAGGGACAGCCCTAAGCACACAACGGCTTTTAATGCTCTTCTCATAACGTTCTCTCCTTTTTATCATGTCTTTGTTACTGTGTATCTCACAAGTCCCCCAACTGCAAAGAACACAGCAGTTAATAGCTCCCAAATTAATTTATTATCTGAAATACTACCGGTTATCCACCTTTTCAGGGTACATGTCATGGTGAGCCAGTCTGTCAAAAGCAATCTGCTCCCACGGCGTTCCCTTCTTCCCATAGTTGCAGTACGGGTCAATCGAAATCCCGCCTCTCGGCGTAAATTTTCCCCATACTTCAATATATTTCGGGTCCATCAGTTTGATCAGATCCTTCATGATAATATTCATACAGTCCTCGTGGAAATCGCCGTGATTCCTGAAACTGTACAGATATAACTTGAGGGATTTGCTTTCCACCATCCTTTCCCCCGGGACATAGGAAATATAAACGGTCGCAAAATCCGGTTGACCAGTCATAGGACACAGACTTGTAAATTCCGGCGCATTAAACTTTACAAAATAATCATTGTCAGGATGCTTATTCGGAAAAGTCTCCAGCACTTCCGGCGCATAATCATCCGGATATTTTGTCTGCTGATTTCCCAGCAGCGTAATACCTCCCAATTCCACATTGGTTCTACCACTCATCTTAATTCCTCCTGTTTTGTTTAAATCACAGGTATTCATATATCTGTGATTCTTTTACCAGTATATCATATTTTCCGCTCCTTTTTTAGTGTTTTCACTTTTTCTTTCTAAACGAAACGAATAAAATACTGGCTGACTTGCTTTTTTTGGTTTCCTTGGTTCTTCTGGCTCGCTTGCTTCTGTTGGCTCTATTGATTTAACCTGATGGGTATTTGTTAAGATGAAGTGCCCATCCTTATCAATTTCTACTTTTCCTGTGTAGCCATCTGGAATCTCAGTTTCCTTAATGGAATAATCTAGTCTTTGCCGTCTTCAAATTTCGCAAGATCTGTCCATGTATAAGACCAATGGTTATCCGAGTTTAATTTCACTGCTTCTCCGGCTATTTTGTCACCCGCATAGAGCTGAACAAAAATCTCGCTGGGACGAATACCGTCCTGGTCTTCCTTGTCATCCCATATCTTCGTTACAGACTTTGTAACAGCAGCTTGTGTTCTTTAACAACGTAAGTATATTGGGTTGGCAAATCTTTAAAAGTATATTCCCAATGATTCTCTGCGCTTAGTTTCACTGTTTCTAATATTGTCTTATTATCATTTTCATCTATTTTTATTAAATCTACTGCAATAGATTTGGGAACAGTTCCGGATACCGTATTCCACTTCTTTTTAACAGACAGGTTATACCCATTGTCTTCTGTACCTATGACGACACTGCCATGAGCACCAATACCGCCGCCTCTTTTTGCTTTATTTCCTGTGACAATCACGGTTGCTTGCTTTCGCGCCATATCTTCAGCATTCTTTGCAGTTACCGTTTTTAACGCATAACCTTCTAAGCTATTGCTGATATCTTTAATCTCATCGCCAGAATTATTTGAATCAAATCTAGGAATTGATAAATCAGGTTGTCCTAGGACACCTTCAGCGACAACACCTCCAGTACTATTAAGATCTTCCTGCCGAATCTATGTCAACCAAAAGCTGGTCCGCCAGATGGGCACCCCGGACACGAAACCCGTCTCCAGACATATACAAAATACATTGGTCTCTCTCCCCTCAGGAAGTGTGGAATTGGTCATCCAGACAGCCAATGATACCCATTATTACAGCGGGCTTACCTATCCTTTTATACTTGGTACAAACGGTATGGTCACAAATGCCCTGGCCCAAAAGCTGATTTTTTATGCTCTTTTGTGCTTTTTCCCGCTGGGAGCCGCTGTTATTTGGGTGTCTGAATCCGAAAAAGGCCGGACCCAGTCTTTGTGGCATACGGCCTGGTCTGCCTGTTTTTTTCTGTTCACGTCAGCTACCCATTCATCCACTGGCTCGGATGGGATCTGGGCGGCATCTCCTATCTCATTGAAGATGTGTCATATTTTGCAATGCTGTCTTGTATGGTTTTGCTGACAATCCGGCTGTGCAGCGGGATTCTGCCGATTAAGCTTCATATGTCTGTTTATACGTTTACTGCCCTTATGGCTGTGTCCCCGGTTATTTTTACCTATGCACTGTTCCCTGGGTTTCCAAGTGTGGTCAATGTATATGGAACCATTGTATATACTTCCAAACTGATGGTCAGCCTCTATTTAATCCTTCTGGCCTTCCTGGGGGCTGTAAAGGAAAAGTCCTCTGTATGGCTGCTCGCCGGAAACGCAGTCTTTGGGTTTGGCCTTTTTACTGACTTATGGACCGGGGGAGCGTACGAGCCACTCTGCTTCGGATGGCAGGATGAGTACAGCGTTTTTCTCATGGTTCTGTTCTTTATGGTTCTGATCATCCGTTATAACCGGGGGGCTGATCGTCAAAAACCAGCAGCTCACCCAGCAGCTTCAGGAGGAAGTGGAGGCAAAGACAGCCCGCCTGTCAAAGATGCTGGAGGAACGCAAAGAATTTCTTTCCATCGCCGCCCATGACTTAAAAGCTCCTGTGTCGGCCATCAAGACCTATATTGATTTTATACGTGAGGGCGGGATCCATGAGCCGCCCTGTCCCATGGACTGCAATGAATTTCTGTCCTATGTCTACACAGAGACAAAACCGTACACAGACGCTGGCGGTATCTATTACTATTTACATCTGCCGGAAGGCCAATTTTTTATCTATCATCAGAAATCTCGCCTTTTCCGGGCTTTTGAAAATATGATCCTGAACGCCACCGAACACACTCCGCCGGAAGGTTCCCTGACCATAACCGCTGAGTACTCTGATAAGGAAGCGGTCATCACTTTTACTGATACTGGAGAAGGAATCTCTCCCGAAGACATGCCTCATATCACACCAGGGGCCTGGGCCTATATTTTGTTCGGATCTCTTTGGAGGAATATGGCGGCACCATAAAGGCCATGTCAGAAAAGGGCAGATATACAGCCTTTACCATAACACTTCCTCTGGTGAAACAAGAAAATTAGAAAAATTTTATTTGGATCCCGCCTTATTCATATTAATGAGACGGGAAAGGCCGATTGACTTCTGCCCTGTTTTGGGCTACTATAAAAGCAGTGAAAAACATCTTTCTGAAGCCAGGGTACTGCCCGATGCCAAGATTGATCCTTTATAAGCCAACCACAGAGTTTCTCAGGTGAAACTCTGTTCTTATACTGCGATGATCAGGCATATTCCTATGGGATATGCCTTTTTATTTTAAGGAGGTTCATAATCATATGAAGGAAACACGGATCGCGCTGATCGGTATTATCATCGAGGAAGAAAAAGGCATAACTCCCACCAATCAGCTGCTGCATGAATACCGGGATTTTATCGTGGGCAGAATGGGCATTCCCTACCGGGAAAAGGACATCAACATCATATCCATCGTTTTGGATGCGCCGGAAAATGCAATCAGCACTCTTTCCGGCAAACTGGGAATGATCGATGGAATCAGCGTCAAATCAATGTTTGCAAAAACAAAATAAAGGAGAAAAATTATGTACCAACCAGATTCAAAAACTGCAGAAGAATTTATCAGTGACCAGGAGATCAAGGATACCCTTGCCTACGCAGATGCCAATAAGGATAACCGGGAACTGATCCTGTCAATTATTGAAAAAGCAAAAAAGCTGAAAGGTTTAAGCCATAGAGAGGCATCTGTCCTGCTGGCATGTGAGGATAAAGAGCTGATGCAGAAAGTCTTTGACCTGGCCATCAAGATCAAGGAAGAGTTTTATGGCAACCGGATCGTTATGTTTGCGCCTCTCTACCTCGCAAATTATTGTGTCAACGGCTGTGTTTACTGTCCATACCACTATAAAAACAAACATATCCGCAGGAAAAAGCTTTCCCAGGAAGAGATCAAAAAAGAAGTGATCGCCCTTCAGGATATGGGACACAAGCGCCTTGCACTGGAAACCGGGGAAGATCCGGTGAATATCCCGATTGATTATGTTCTTGAGAGCATTAAGACAATCTATGGGATCAAACACAAAAACGGAGCCATCCGCCGTGTCAATGTAAATATCGCAGCCACCACCGTGGAGAATTATAAAAAACTCAGGGATGCTGGAATCGGAACGTATATTTTATTCCAGGAGACATATCATAAAGACAACTATGAAGTTCTGCATCCTACCGGCCCGAAACATAATTACGCTTATCACACAGAAGCTATGGACCGTGCCATGGAAGCCGGGATTGACGACGTAGGGATCGGTGTCCTGTTCGGCCTGAATATGTACCGCTATGACTTTGCAGGACTTCTGATGCATGCGGAGCACCTGGAAGCCAGGTTCGGCGTGGGTCCTCATACGATCAGTGTTCCCAGAATCCGTCCGGCAGAGGATGTAGACCCAGATGAGTTTGAAAACGGAATCAACGATGATATTTTTGAAAAGATCGTGGCGATCCTACGCGTGGCAGTGCCGTACACCGGCATCATCGTTTCCACAAGGGAGACAAAAGAGTCCAGGGAACGAGTGCTCAGGGTCGGTGTGTCCCAGATCAGCGGTGCATCTTCCACCAGCGTGGGCGGATACGCAGAACCAGAAAAACCGGAAGACAATTCTGCCCAGTTTGAGCGGAGTGACGACCGTACTTTAGACGAGGTGGTAAACTGGCTTCTTGACCTGGGCCATATCCCAAGCTTCTGTACTGCCTGCTACCGGGAGGGAAGGACCGGCGACCGCTTCATGTCCCTTGTAAAGTCAGGCCAGATCGCCAACTGCTGCGGGCCAAATGCCATGATGACCCTCAAAGAGTATCTGGAAGACTACGCCTCTGAGGATACAAAGCAAAAGGGCGAAAAAGTGATCCAAAAAGCGCTGGAGACGATTACAAATCCGGTGGTAAAGCAAAAAGCAAAAGAATATATTGAAAATATCCATGAAGGAAAGCGTGATTTCAGATTTTAGGAGAACCCCATGTTTGAATCTTTAAGACATCATATCCCAAAACGAATCGGTAAAGAAAAGGAAACGTCATTTGCGGTACTCATTCCCCTGATAAAAAAGGAGGATGGGTACCACGTTTTATTTGAGGTACGTGCCAGACATTTAAATAAACAGCCGGGCGAAGTCTGTTTCCCCGGCGGAAAAGTGGAGCCGGGAGAAACGACCTATGAGGCGGCTGTCCGGGAGACCACAGAAGAATTATTTATACAAAGGGAACATATTGAAGTCTTCGGGGCCTTAGATTATCTCGTAACCCCGTATCAGACGAGGATTGAACCGTTCCTGGCAGAGCTGCATGACTATCACGGACAGTTTTCCAGAGATGAGGTGGATTCTGTCTTTACCGTCCCTCTTGATTTCTTTCTTGAAAACGAACCGGAATATTACAGCAGCATTCTCATGACAAAACCGCAAAAAAATTTCCCTTTTGCCGATATTCCAAACGGAGAAAATTATCCGTGGGCAAAAGGGAAATATGAGGTTTGTTTTTACCGCTTCAAAGAGCGCGTGATCTGGGGCATGACTGCCAGATTACTGCTGTATAATATTCAGTATATTCGGGATTAACTGTTTCTTTCTGGACATCACACCCGGAAGCTTTGCGACACATCCGTCTGTCTCTGCTCCAAAGCCCTGTGAGATAATACCGCTGCTCTTATCTCCGATCATAATGAGATAAGTTGTCTCTTCCAGAATATTGGTCAGCATAAAATAGATCATATCCAATCCCTGTTCATTTCTGACCGTCTCGGCATACGGTATGATCTTGTCTTTGATCTCCTCTAACTCGCCCTGATCCAGAGACGTGATCTGTCCCACTCCGAAGGAGACATCTCCTGAGGAGAATTTTTTGTAATCCTGATAAAAGATCTCATCGGCAGCTTTGCCCTTCAAGTCGCTTCCCGCACGGAACATCTGCTTGGCATATTCTTCTACCTCTATCCCTGCAATCTCGGCCAGCTTTCTGGCAGCAGCCTCATCCGCCGGAGTACAGGTCGGTGACCGGAACATGAGCGTGTCGGAAAGGATCGCGGAGCAGAGCAGACCTGCCATCGGCTTAGTGATCTCCACACCCTGTTCTTCGTACATCTGCGTCACGATCGTTGCCGTACATCCTACCGGCTGGTTCCTGAAATAGACAGGCGACATGGTTTCCATAGAGCCCAGACGGTGATGGTCAATGATCTCCAGGATCTCACATTCTTCCAGTCCCTCCACGGCCTGTGACAGTTCATTGTGGTCCACCAGGATCATTTTCCGCTTCTCAAATCCCAGCATACGCCGTCTGGATGCAAGACCGATGAAGTCTCCCCTGGGGTCAAGCACCGGAAAATAGCGGAATCTCTTTTTTGCCATCAGTGCCTTCACATCATCCACATAGTCATTGGAAGAAAAGGTTATGATATTTTCTTTGGTCATCACATAGGAAATCGGCATGGACTGGCAGACCAGCCTGCCGGCTGTAAAAGTGTCGTAAGGCGTCACAAGGATATGGCATCCTTTTAACTCTGCCATCTCCTGGATTTCCCTGCTCACTTTGCTGCCCATACATACGATGATGCACTGGGCGCCGATCTCAATAGCGCGCTTCTGAACATCGTCTCTGTCCGCGAGGATCACTAAATCCCCCTCTGTCACAAACTGTTCCATCTTGTCGATGCTGGCAGCAGATACCGTTACCTTTCCGTGATCGATGACATCTGAAATATTGCCTGCCGTCATCACACCATCCAGAGTTTTTACCAGATTTTGATACGGAGTCTTTGCCTTTGCCAGAATCTCACTGTCATAAACATCCATGTCCGCATGGGCGATATCACTGATCGTCGCCATACCTTTCAGACGGTTATTTTCCAGGACTGGAAGAGCCACCAGTTTCAGCTTCTTCATCCGGTCCCCTGCCTCCTTGATCGAGATGTCCTGTCTGACACCTTCCACCTCATGCAGCGTGATATCGCTCATACGGGGCCTGATATCGCTCAAAAACTCCGGGGCCTTCACATGAAACTGCTTTAATACAAAACTCGTCTCTCCGTTAACGTTGCCGGCCCTGCGGGCTTCAAATCCCCCTCCGTTTACCTGATTTTTCAGATTCGCGTAGGCAATCGCAGAGCAAATGGAGTCCGTATCCGGATTCCTGTGCCCGATTACATAAGTACTTTTCATGGCTCCTCCTTCTGTTCCATTGGAAGTCTGACAATAAACTCCGTGAAATCCTTATTACTGTTCGCAGTGATCGTTCCCTGATGCAGCTCTACGATCTCCCTGGCGATTGCAAGACCAAGGCCCGCTCCGCCGGTCTCCGTAGACCGCGCTTCATCCAGACGGTAAAACTTTTCAAATAAATTCTCAAGTTTATGCTTCGGTATCTCTTTCCCCTGGTTCCTGATCCTGATCACCGTCTCTTTTTCTTCTCCCGATGCGCTGACCTCGATAGCTGAATTCGGGTAACAGTAGGAAACTCCGTTTCTTAAGAGGTTCTCAAAGACACGAGCCAGTTTGTCCGGGTCCCCGTGGATCAGGATCGAGTCTTCGATCTCCGTGTGGCAGGTCAGGCCGCGTTCTTTAAAGACCGGTTCAAAAGAATCCAATACCTGTTCTAACAAAACATACAGATAGAATGTCTTCTTTTCCAGAGTAATATTCTGAAGATTGTATCTTGTAATCTCAAAAAATTCATTGATCAGGTCCCCCAGACGTTTGGCTTTCTCCAGAGAAATATCTGTATACTTTGCCCTCTGTTCCAGAGGCATATCCGGTGCCTCGCTTAAAAGACTCAGGTATGCAATAACCGATGTCAGAGGAGTCTTCAAATCATGGGCCAGATATACCACCAGGTCATTTTTGCGCTGCTCGCTCTCCTGGGCCTGCCTGCGCTGTTCCTTCAGACTGACCTTGATCTCATTGAGACGGTTTTCCATAGGCTGCAATTCCGGCTCCAGCTCGATCAGATCGCTGGAGTCTGTCAGGATCATATCGATCCCGGATTCAATCTGCCTCAAATAGGTTGTAAACCTGGACATACCCAGATAAAAACTGCATAAGAACAGAAAGATAAATCCCGTAGAAATGATCATGGTCTTATTATCCCAGAAGATCGCACGGTACAGATGAATAGCACTCTCATTGTCGAATCCGAACTGCTCAAAAAAGTGCACCATGCTGTCTGCAAACGGCGCCTGAAGCACTCCGTCCACAAAGACAAAAATAAACAGATAACCAAAGATACCTACGAGCAGGCTGATGCCTAAGGTCTGGAGCATAATCCTGATTTTTAAGCTCCGGTATTTGTTCCACTTACTCCTCAACTTTATATCCCACTCCCCAGACAGTCTTGATCAGCTCTTTATGTCCCATCACCTCTCCGAGCTTTTCTCTCAGGTGGCGGATGTGGACCATAACTGTATTGTTGTTGTTCTTGAAATATTTTTCTTTCCACACCTGCTCAAACAGATTTTCCGAACTTATGACCTTTCCCTTATTCTTAGTGAGTATCCAGAGGATCGAAAACTCCAGAGGCGTCAGTATCACTTCCTCTTCCCCGTACAGACATTGGTGTGTATTCCTGTTCAGCACCAGTCCGGCAATCTCCAGAGTATCTTCACTGCTCTGGCCGCTGCCGTCATTATAGCGGATAAAACGGCGCAGCTGGGCTTTCACCCTCGCCATCAGCTCCAGCGGTTCAAACGGTTTTTCGATATAGTCATCCGCTCCCAGGGTCAGTCCGTTGATCTTATCCATAGATGCTGTCTTTGCGGTCAGCATGATAACCGGAAAGTTATGGTCTTTCCGTATTTCTTTTAATATTTCAAAGCCATCGATGTCCGGGAGCATCACATCCAGAATTGCCAGATCGATCTGCTCCTGTTCCACACATTCCAGTGCCCCGGCACCGTTGTAGAACTTGAACACCTCATAGTTTTCATTTTTCAAATAGAGCTCTATGAAATCAGCGATTTCCTTTTCATCATCTACTACAAGCACATTTGACTGCTTCATTGATACCTCCTATATCTTTTTGCCGCCGTTGATCACCTGAAACGGCACGTCGTCCTGTTTCTTCGCCATGTCCGAGAGCGTATGGCCTTTTTTCCCATAAATGGGCGTATGATAAAAAACAGTTTTCAAACAATCGTAAAAAATCTTTTCGTCCTCTTCTTCGGCATCCAGGAGTCTGGATACTTTTACAACCGTATCCAGATAACTGGCACCGTTCTGAATCATCAAAATAATGGACTTCATAATGACCATAGCCTTGTAGCGGTCGTCCTCGATCTCCTCCAGAATATAAGTAAACATCTCGGAGACTCCCGGCCATCCGGTCACGCCGTTGCCCATGGCAAGCGCCACATACTCATCTTCCGTATATTCCTTGAAATTAAGATCCTGATACTCGTTCCACTCGTCAAACACTTCGTTCCGGTCAAGGACCTCACGGCTCACCATAAACAGGCGCTTTGTTTTCTCATTGCGCAGCAGGATGCCGCTTCGCCAAAATACGATCCGGATCAGGAGAAACCTTTCCATCTCGTCATAAGATATCTTCTCCCCTGTCACCTGCACAAAAATATCATAGCAGTAATATACATCGAGAATACCGTAAGTAAACAGCATCCCGAAAATAACCTGCTCCCATCTTGTATGCCTTTCCATGATCTTCCCGGACTTGTGGCTCTTTAAAATAAAATAAAACAGATCCTTTGCCTCTATATTAACAGCCACCTGGTCCTCTTCCACATGAATGAAGCCCAGATACCGGAGCTGCTGAAGATCATTAAAATTGGGCTCCAGTGCAAACTGCCCATCCTTCTGTTCCCAAAGTTCAAACAAAAGTTCAATTGCCTCCAACTGAAGCATCCAGAGAAGAACCTGGGGCTCATCGATGAGTCTGCCGGCGATCTCCCCGGCCAGTTCAAGCTTGGCTGCATCTGCCTGCACCGGCAGAAAGAGGCGTTCACAGATTACTATTAAATTTCTTGTCTTATTGGTAGATAGTTCTTCTACATACGGCCGCTCTGAATACAAAATTCTTGCCATCCTGACCACCTCTTCTTCTAATTTATTGTATCACAGTTTTTTGATTTCTTCTATTCTTTCTATTGCCATATCGTATCCCATCTGATAAGTCTCCCTGAGCACATCGATATCCTTTTCAAAACTGTCAATGGGATGATCCGGCCTGAGAATCACAGCCTTTCCTTCTCTCTCCAGTCTCTCGCAGTACCGGACAGTGCGGTTGTACTCCACATGACGGTTCAAAAGCAGGTCCGGAAGCTTCGGATACTTTCTTTTCAGCAGCCTTGATGTAACCTTATGGCTTTTGCTGAGCTCCTTTTTATATCCCTTTGGTCTTGTGAGTACGATCAAATGCTTGTCATTGCCGTCCCGTATCGCTTTGCGAACCGGGATCGGATCTGCGATTCCTCCGTCGAAATAAGGAACACCGTCCAGATTGATCGCCGGGAAAATAAGCGGCAGTGCGCAGGTTGCCCTCAGCATCATGCACTCCTCATCCAAGTCTTTTCCGTCTTTGTACTCGATTTCCCCGGTCAGGGCATTGGTAACTCCCACTAGGATTTTTCCGTCATATTTGTAAAAGGTGTCCCAGTCAAACGGATATAATTTATTTGGGATCACATTGTAAACAAAATTCAGCCCGAACAGGCTTCTTTCTTTGATAAGATTCTGTCTTCCTACATACCTGGGATCATTTCTGTGATTCATAAGGATCTGAAGATTTCTCTCCCTCTGTCTGGATACGTAAGAAAAGCCGTCACAGATGCCGGCTGACACTCCGATCACATACGGAAACATAATGTCGCGGTCCAACAGGGCATCCATCACCCCTGCGCTGAAAATAGGCCGGAATGTCCCGCCCTCTAATATTAAACTTGCCATTTTCTCTCACTCCTAACTGCGTTTGGGCACTCCCCGTAATCCGCGGAAATGCTTCTCCTTTCCTTTATTATAACACAAAAACTGGAAACTTATTGTATGAGTTTTTATCACTTGATTGTCTCTTTTGGCTGATATTGCAATTTTCAAACCATTGCACTTTCTAATAAACAATGATACAATACGAAAGATGACCTTTAAGGTCGTTTTTGAAACTAAAATGGGAGCTTTTACGGGCTGAGAGGAAGGATGAACCTTCGACCATCATACCTGATTTGGGTAATGCCAACGTAGGGATTTAGATGCTTATTGTAACGGAAGCATGTACATTAAAAAGTAATGTTCCGAAAACTAAATACTGCATTTTAGATTCCCTCCCGACTGATTGAAACGAGGAGGTTGTAAGATGACTTACACAACACAGATGAATGCCGCCAGAGCCGGCATCGCGACCAAGGAAATGGAAACTGTAGCTGCCTATGAAGGAATGGATCTTCAAAAGCTTATGAATGAAGTTGCCGCCGGAACAATCGTCATACCGGCCAACAAAAATCATAAATGCTTAAAGCCGTTCGGCATCGGCAATTCCCTGAAAACAAAGATCAATGTCAACCTTGGAACATCCAGAGACTGTCTGAATATGGATGTGGAAATGAAGAAAGTAAACCAGGCTGTCTCCATGGGTGCTGAAGCGATCATGGATCTTTCTTCTTTCGGGGACACTCAGACCTTCAGAAGAAAGCTTGTGGCTGAATGCCCGGCCATTCTGGGCACTGTTCCGATTTACGATGCCATCGTATACTACAACAAGGCTCTCAAGGATATCACATCCAGAGAATGGATCGACATATTTAAAATGCATGCGGAAGACGGAGTCGACTTCATGACCATTCACTGCGGGATTAACCGCAGTACTGCAGACCGTTTTAAGGCCATGAAGAGACAGATGAACATTGTTTCCCGCGGCGGATCATTGATCTTTGCCTGGATGGAAGCTACCGGCTGTGAAAATCCGTTCTTTGAATACTATGATGAGATTTTGGACATTTGTAATGAATATGACGTTACTCTAAGCCTCGGGGATGCCTGCCGTCCGGGGTGCATTAAAGACGCCAGCGATATTTCTCAGATCGAGGAGCTGGTAACTTTGGGAGAATTGACGGCCCGGGCCTGGAAAAAGGATGTCCAGGTAATGATCGAAGGACCCGGACACATGCCAATGGACCAGATACAGGCAAATATGAAAATTCAGCAGACTATATGCAAAGGTGCGCCTTTTTATGTGTTAGGGCCGCTGGTTACCGATATCGCCCCTGGATATGACCATATCACTTCAGCGATCGGAGGTGCCATTGCAGCGGCATCCGGTGCAAGCTTCCTGTGTTATGTTACACCGGCCGAGCATCTGCGTCTTCCAAATGTAGACGATGTAAAAGAAGGCATTATGGCTTCAAAGATTGCAGCCCATGCGGCGGATATCGCCAAAGGCATAAAAGGAGCAATCGATTGGGACAACCAGATGGCCAAGGCAAGGCAGAAGCTTGACTGGGAGGCCCAGTTTGATCTGGCTTTAGACCCTGAAAAGGCAAGAAGGTACCGCGCTGAATCAAAACCTGAAAGAGAAGATACATGTACCATGTGCGGAAAAATGTGTTCCGTTCGAAATATGAATGCTGTGTTGGCAGGTGAAGATGTCGACGTAGTATAAACTAAAGGAGGATTTCACAGATTTATGAATGAAGAAAGAGGCAGCTTTTCCAGCAGAATCGGCTTTGTGCTTGCGACTGCGGGATCAGCGGTAGGATTAGGAAACATATGGAGATTTCCATATTTGGCAGCTAAATACGGAGGAGGAAGCTTCCTTTTGATCTATCTGATACTTGCAGTAACCTTTGGGTTTACTCTGATGATCACCGAGATTGCCATTGGCCGGAGAACCGGAAAAAGTGCCATACATGCATTTTCCTATTTTAATAAAAAGTATAAGTTTATCGGTTATCTGACCAGTATCATACCGTTTATTATATTCCCTTATTACTGTGTCATTGGAGGATGGGTAACAAAATATCTGTTTGTCTCAATAAGCGGAAATATCAGCCAGGCGGCTGGAGATACTTTCTTTGAAGGCTTTATCAGCCAATCCGTAAGCCCTATGGTATGGCTCCTGATCTTTGCAGGACTTGTATTGATTGTCGTAGCTCTCGGGGTTGAAGGCGGTATTGAAAAAGTCAGTACGATCCTGATGCCGGTCTTAATTGTATTGTTGATCGGAATCTCCGTATACTGCATTACCAGAAAGGGTGCCATGGAAGGTGTATTGTATTACATCAAGCCAAATCTCAAGGATCTGACACCTACCACATTCCTTGCTGCTCTGGGACAGCTGTTCTACTCCATGTCCCTTGCTATGGGAATTATGATTACATTTGGTTCCTATATGCCGAAAAAGTCTAACCTTGAGAAGTCTGTTTCACAGGTAGAGATTTTTGATACAGGTGTTGCATTCCTGTCAGGGCTTATGATCGTTCCTGCGGTCTTTGTATTTTCAGGAGGCAATGCGGATATGCTTGCATCCGGACCATCCCTGATGTTTAAAATGCTTCCGAAGGTATTTAACAGCATGGCTCTGGGAACTGTCATCGGAGCTGTTTTCTTCATTTTAGTTTTCTTCGCGGCGCTGACTTCTGCGATTTCTCTTTTGGAAACGCTGGTCTCCATCGTAATGGATAAGTTTCATTTATCCCGCATCAGAGCCTGCATTACCATGTTTGTCATTGCAATGATCATGGCAGTGCCGTCATCTCTGGGATTTGGTATATGGGGTCATATTAAGCTTCTTGGCTTAAGTTTTCTGGATTTCTTCGACTTCCTGAGCAACAGCGTCTTGATGCCGATTGCAGCATTCTGCACCTGCATATTTGCCGCTTATGTTATCAAACCAAAAGAAATCATTGATGAAGTGGAAAGTTCAGGAGATTTCAAACGAAAAAATTTATATATTCCAATGATTAGATTTTTTGCACCGATCTGTATCATAGCCATTCTCCTGTTCTCCATATTCCAGGGAATGGGAGTTATCACAGTGTAATAGGTGACCCCTAAAAGTCAGACTTTATTGCGAAGTGGAAAATCCACTTCGCATTTTTCTTTTATGCCGCCAAGAGACTGAGTCTGTATTCAACCGGACTCAGCCATCCTAGCTTCTCTTTTATTCGTTAAAAGTTTTCCATAACAGAATTATCATGGCAGTTTCCTTTTCGGGACATACTCTGAAAAATCCGATGTTCCTGCAATGTACGAACATATGCTTTCATTTGATAGCCCCAGCCCTGGTCTGAATGAAATGTTCTACGACATGGACAGTCAGATGTAATCTCTATTGCTGCATTCAGAGCATTCATTATATTTTTAGAAGATGGTGTTGGGGACACCCCATAGCTTATAGACTGGAAGCTTCCTGATATGTCCGGCCATCGTATCCTGCTTGCTGAAGATAACGAACTTAACTGGGAGGTCGCAAAAAAGCCTGTTGACGTAAAAGAATTAACCGGCATTCTGAAAAAATACTTAAAATAAATTTAATCGAGTAGGGGAGATTAAATCTCCCCTCTCACACCACCGTACATGCCGTTCGGCATACGGCGGTTCAACATAACTTCAAAGCATGACGTTCCATGTAATAATCGTAGCAACTCACAAGCCCTGCCTGTTTCAGCTTTTCTTTTGAGATTGCCC
>NZ_CAJSYK010000039.1:0-15990 GCF_910574135.1 Anaerostipes faecis
CAATCGGCTTCGCCGCAAATTTTGAGCGATTTGTCAAGTGTTTTTAAAAAAAGTGGGTGATTTTTTTGAGATAGGGTCTGAAAGCCTTATAAAATCAGGGCTGAAGATTCCGAGAAGTTATTGTAAATAGAAAGGGTGTTTTGCATGAAAGTAACAGCAATTAACGGAAGTCCAAGAAAGAATTGGAATACGGTCGCTCTGTTAAAGAAATCTCTTGAAGGAGTCGCTTCTATTGGTGCAGAAACAGACTTGATTCATCTTTATGATTTAGATTTTAAAGGTTGTTGTAGCTGTTTTGCGTGCAAGAAAAAAGAAAGCAATCTTAATGGACATTGTGCAATGAAAGATGATTTGACAGAGGTGTTAAAAAAAGTTATATCAAGTGATATTTTGATATTCGGTTCCCCCATCTATTTAGGCAACATTACCGGAGAAATGAAATCTTTTATAGAACGGCTTATATTTGCAAATCTTTCTTATGATTCAGCAAACCGCACAAATTTTATGGGTACGATACAAACTGGTTTTATTTATACTATGGGCTTGCCACATGAAATGATAAAATCGTTTGGCTATCATTATATTTTTGAAAACAACAAAAATTACTTGAAACTTTTAAATGGACATTCTGAATATATCATTTCGGCAGACTGTTACCAGTTTGACGATTATTCAAAATATGCTGCATCAAATTTCAATGCAGAACATAAGGGAAAAATCAGAAAAAAGCAGTTTCCGATAGATTGCCAAAACGCTTTTAAAATGGGTGAAAAATTAGCCTCATATGCAAGTAATCAAGGCGTAACAGCTTAAAGTGCTGCTATCCTTATGAATTACAGATGTAACCATAAACTATGCACCGCCCCACGTGGGAGAAAGGAGGAATTTTCTATGGCTTGCACGGCAATATCTTGAGAAGTCCTAAAAAGCCAGCAAAATCAATGATTTCATGGAGAGAAAAGGCGTTTACTACACCACTACTACACCATTTTTGAAAGAGCCTTGAATGATAAAATAGCAAAAGATGAATGAATTTGATAATTTTGTAGAAATCTAAAATATACTGGATTATACTGTGAATTGGGTAGACATCGTCTACCCAATTTGACTAAGAAAATGTATACTTATTGACTTTTGCGCCTTGTAATTGTATAATAACGAGCATAAAAGTCAATGGGAAGTAGAGGATTATTGTGGGAGCAACTGAAGAGATTATTAAGATGGCAAAAGGGAATAATGGAATAGTTACTACTGCAATGGTGGTTGCAGCAGGGTTTTCACGTGGGAATATTAAATACCTTGTTGATAAGGGAATAATAGAGAAATCCTCCCGAGGTATTTACATTTTGCCGGAAGTTTGGGATGATGAAATTTTTAATTTACAGAATCGATTTAAAAGAGGAGTTTATTCCCACGAAACAGCATTGTTTCTATGGGATTTAACAGATCGAACACCGAACAAATATCATATGACTTTTCCGATGAATTACAATTTGACAAACCCAAAGAAAGAAAATATTAGGTGTGTGCAGTGTAAGAAAGAGATATATGATTTGGGAATAGAAGAAGTGACTACACCGGGTGGAAATGCTGTAAGAGCGTATAGTGTAGAACGAACGCTCTGTGATATTTTAAAGCCTCATAGCCATGTGGACATTCAGGTGGTAACAGAAGCTTTTAAGCGTTATGCAGCTAATTCGGATAAAAATATTCCTGTTTTATCTGAATTAGCAAAACTTTTAAAGGTTGAAATAAAACTCAGATCATATCTGGAGGTACTGTTGTGAAAAATGCAATGCAGTTAAAGGCAATTATTAAAAATCTTGCAAAAGAAAAACATATATCTGCACAACTCATAATGCAAAATTTTATGTTAGAGAGGTTATTGGAACGAATATCTGTTTCAAAATATCAGCAAAATTTTATCTTGAAGGGTGGATTTTTGATTGCAGCGATGGTTGGTCTTGACACTAGAGCAACCATGGATATGGACGCAACAATAAAAGGATTGCCTGTAAATAAACAGACTATTCGGGAAATATTTGGAGAAGTATGTAAAATAGAATTGGATGATGATGTGTTGTTTAGTTTTCGTAGTATTGGAGAAATTCGAGAGGGTGATGAATATACAGGGTATCGTGTGTCGCTGTCTGCAAATTATCCGCCCATGGCAGTTCCCTTGAAGTTGGACATTACCACGGGTGATAGGATAACTCCAAAAGAAATAGAATATCGGTTCAAACTTCTTTTAGAAGACAGAAGTATTTCAGTGCTTGCATATAACTTAGAAACAATAATGGCAGAGAAATTGGAAACTGTGATATCCAGAGGCGATCAGAACACAAGGCCAAGGGATTACTGTGAAAGAAAGTAGAGGACAGCCAATAAAAGGCGCACTTTAATAAGCTGTCTAATGGCAGCGCAAAAAAGATTATTGTTTTAAAAAGCTAAGAAGCTAATTGCGATTCGGAAATTTTCCCTTCGCGTATAAGAAGTTTCATAGCCTGCTTGATTGCCTTTTCCTTTTGTTTTTCTTTCATAGGTTCTGGCATATCAATTTTAAATAAATCGGTCGGATTCCATGCTTCCCCAGTAGATAACATCTGATAGATAGCAGTGAGAATCATCCGGGCGATAGCAATAATGGCACGTTTTTTACCACGACGTTTCATGATGCGTTCATACTTTTGCTTGTAGTAAGGAGATTTATCAGATTTCACGGCTGCATGGGCAACTTGTACCAATGCAGGTTTGAGGTAGACACCGGCACGTGTTATCCTGACAGATTTCTTCTTACCAGCAGATTCATTGTTGCCGGGAGTGAGTCCCGCCCAACAGCATAAACGTTTGGAATTCGAAAACGGAGTCATATCGGTACCAATTTCAGAGATAACAGTGATTGCACTGTTACGATCAACACCTGGAATGGTACACAGTAACTGGACAGCATTTTCATATGGAGCAATCAAAGAATCAAGCATCGTGTCTATATCATTTATCGTAGATGTGATATAATCCAGATGTGCGCGGATGAGGCGCATACGATATTTTTGGGAATCAGTCATCTGATAGCCTTCGATGGATTCAATGACACTGTCAGACTTCTTCTTTAGGGAACGAAGCAGTCTGGAAGCTATTTCTTCGTGGTTGATGGAATTGTCAGGTTGTTCAATTAGGTAATCAATAACAGATGTAGCTGATTTCCCGAAGATATCGGAAACTACTGAATCTAATGCGACATTACAGACAGTGAGCGCATTCTGATATCTGTTCTTTTCACTGGTACGGCAGGAAGTCAGTTTGTAACGGTATCTTGTAAATTCACGCAGAATACGAATCGGCTTACAAGGGATATAACTTCCCGGAACCAGACCTAATCGAAACAAATCCCCAATCCATTTGGAATCTTTCGTATCATCTTTATTGCCTTTGACAGCTTTTACCCATTTAGGGTTAGCGATGGTGACGTTTATTTCGTCTTCTAAAAGGTTAAAGACGGGAATCCAGTATTTTCCGGTAGATTCCATACAGACATCGCGACATTGGTTTTTAACAAGCCATTCTTTGAATTGCAGAATAGAATTGTTAAAGGTGGAGAAACGCTTCTTTTGATACGAAGGTTCCACACCGGAAGTGGTTTTAATGATTGTGGCAACGAGAAAAGATTTGTGAACATCGACACCACAACAGGTTTGATAAACAACTTTCATAATCAAGAACTCCTTTCAAAATAAGATAAAGAAGCCATTGACTGTTCCACCACACATTTAACAGAGAAGTTAAAACAATTCTTACTGTACGGTCTTATAGAGCCCCTTATTTGTGCTTGAAAGATGGAACTTACACTGATTATTATGCTGTCTAAAACGAAGAAAGTCTTTACGACTTACCTCACCGTGCTTTGTAGTATAGCTTCTTTAAAAACTATTTTATCAGCAATGTGGAAAAGTGAAAGACTTTCATTACTATTTGTGCCGCCGACTTGGCGGCGGAATGGAGATTATTATGATATATACATATTGGCTAAGTTGCAGTATTCCAATATAAACCTCGATCGATTAAAAGAGGCATTGAGTGCAACAACGGAAAAACGCGGTTCATCACTAGTAGTTAAAGATTATCGTAGAATTATGAATGCTGTTAAAAATAGTGAAGTTATGCAGAGGCAATGGAATAACTATCAAAAGGATTTTGACTATGCAACAGACATTGCGTTTAAGGATGCGTGTGATGTGGTGGTGGAGTTGATAGATGATTTGTCAGATGATTAATACATAAACGAGACGGAGGAGAAGGATGCGGTTAGCAAACATAAAAATTAAAAATTACCGATTACTTATTGATGCAGATTTGAAAGTAGATGATAATACTACTTTGATTGTCGGGCGCAATAATACAGCAAAAACATCCTGTGTCGAATTAATAGACGAAGTATTGAAAAATAAAGCATTGTCATATGATGACTATCCTTTGATTAGGCGTAAGCATGCATATGTTTTGTTAGCTCAATTTATGCGTAATAAAATATCATTTGATAAACTGTGTGAAAAATTTCCAGTGACATCTATTGATTTTCTTGTTGATTATACATTAGATGACCCCGATATGAATTTAGGAGCACTTGCTCCTTTTATTATTGATGTAGACATAGATACTGACTTGGCGATTATTCATGCAGAATATAGTATCAAAATCAGTGAAGAATTTTTGAGAACAATGTTTGAACCATGTTTTTTTGAAAATGGTAGTTTTGTTTACAAGCCAGAAGATGTTAGAAATATCTGTATGTCTAATTTTTCGAAGATATTTGGACTGAACATATATGCTGTTAATCCACAAGATAATAGAGAGAGACAATTGAAAGAGCAGAAGGAATTGACAAATTTATTTCCTTTTTATGTTATACCGGCAGAAAGAATGTTAGGAGAATCTGGTGACCATGGTAGTAATTCATTGGGAACCTTAATTTCTAGTTATTTTAGTGTTGATATTGAGAATTTAGACCCTAAAGTAGTAGATGAGGTATAGGAACTTCGCAAGACAGTAGAGGAAGCAAATGTTAAAATCCAAAGGCAAAGTAATGAACTATTAGGAGCCATTGTAAATAAAGCTGTTGGTTTTGGGTACCCGAATGCAGAAGAACTTCAATTAGGAGTAAATACTCGGTTACAGATTGATGATCAAATTAAGGACAAGACAGAACTTACATATGCATCAACGGTAGTGGGAGAAGCGCTTCCTAGTTCTCATAATGGATTGGGATATAAGAATCTTATTAAAATTAAATTTATGTTGGCGGATTTTGCGGATAAGATTAAACAGGGAAATCTTGCATGTATTCCCTTATTGTTTATTGAGGAACCGGAGTCTCATATGCACCCGCAGATGCATCAAACATTTGCTGGTTATTTAGAAAAGTACTTGATGATACGTTTCGTGACTTTTTGAGTGAGCTTGTTGGTGATGATAATATTTTTACTTATGAGGAATATATCAGCCGTGATTGGAGGGCCGGATAAATTGATTATTAAAAGAAAGTATAATTAAATAGCAATTTAAAGAATCATTACCAAAAATAACTCCCCATGTGTTCCACATACATTCTATACTAACATGGTAAATACAGGTATGGATATAAAGACCTTACAGTATGTAATGGGACATTCTGTTGTGGGAGCGACGCTGAATGTTTACACCCACGCAAGCTATGACCGAGCTGCGGAACAGATGGCAAAAGTTATCGGTTTTAAGGTAACTGCTACACAGGAAAAACAAAGAAAATCAGGTTGACAATACACCAGTTTACTACACCATTTGCCCATGAATTTGCGTAGACTTATGTAGATATGCATAGAGAAAGGTAAAAACAGAAAATCAAGAAAACGCCGGAAAGCCAGTAATTACAGGTATTTGAAGGCTTATGAAGGGATATAAAAGATATGATAAAAGTACTTTTTATTTGCCACGGCAGTATCTTGAAAAGTCTTGGAGAAGCCAGTAAAATCAATAGTTCTGTTACAGATAAAGGCGCTTACTACACCACTACTACACCATTTTTGAAAGTGTCTTGATATGACAGTAAAAGCAAGTTAAAATATAATTATTATGGAAAATTGAGGTGACATAATGGAAAATCATTTGACGCCATACCAATCAGTTATTACAGAAATTAAAAGCATTATTTCTTCCGGACAAGAAGCAGCTTATAGTGCCTCTAGTAAGGCAATGCTGCTTACTTATTGGAATATTGGCAAACGAATTGTAGAGCAGGAAATGGGCGGCAGTGAACGTGCAGAGTATGGCAGAGGTTTAATTTCTGCATTGGCAGACGATTTGACAAAGGAGTTTGGCAAAAATTATTCCAAAAGGAATTTGCATTATTACATCAAATTTTATCAGTGCTTTCCCGATGAACAGATTGTGAACGCATGCGTTCACAATCTTAACTGGACGCACATTCGGAGTCTTCTTCGCGTTGCAGATGAAAATGCGCGCTATTGGTACATGAAAGAGACTATTGATGAGAACTGGAGTTCAAGAACCTTAGATCGTAATATCAGTACGCAATATTATTATAGACTGCTTCAGGCACCCAAAAAAGATGCTGTAATTGAAGAAATGAAACAGAAAACCGCAGAGTTTCAGAAAAATCAGTTTGAACTAATCAAAAGTCCGGTGATTGCGGAATTTCTTGGTTTCAAAAATGAAGATACCTACTTAGAGGGAGATTTAGAATCTGCCATTCTTTCGCATATTAGAGATTTTTTAATGGAATTGGGCAGAGGATTTGCATTCGTGGCTCGTCAGCAGCATATTGTAACGGAAACTTCGGACTACTATTTAGATCTCGTTTTTTACAATATCGAACTGAAGTGTTATGTTCTAATCGATTTGAAGATGGGCAAAATTACTCATCAAGACGTGGGACAGATTGATATGTATGTGCGTATGTATGATGATTTAAAGCGAGGGCAGGGAGATAACCCTACCATTGGGATTCTGTTGTGTTCAGAAACAGATGAGGATATTGCCAGATATTCGGTACTTCATGATAATGATCGATTGTTCATGTCAAAATATCTGACTTATTTGCCTACGAAAGAGCAGTTGAAAGCAGAGATTGAGAGGCAGAAAGAAATATTTTCAATGCAGCATCCGGATCTATATGTAGACGAATTGAAAAAGGATATGTAGATGCAAATAAAGAGGGGAAATGATTCGTGAGTCTATATACGAAAGAAGAATTTGACAAATTGTCAGCCATGTATGATGGTGATAAGGATAGAGATGCAACGAGTAAGATTAGAGGATTTCTATTTCAGGATTATATTACAATTATGTGTCTCCTTCAGAAGCAAGTAAAGTATGTCTGTTCAGAATATCTAGAGGATGTGGATGTATTTTTCGAGGATGGTACATTTGAGTTTATTCAGGTGAAATATTATCCGAAGACAAACCCTAATATAAAGGAAATTTCCACAGATCTCTATTATCAGTATCTACGCCTTCAGATGCTTCAGTCTACTTTAAAAGCAGTTCCGAGACTTTATATACATAGAAAGCCAAAGGTTAAGAAACCAACGTTTGATGAGATGAAAGCATATATTGGACTTGGAAATACATTGCGCAAGTCGATGGATTATTCAAATATTGTAGATCCAGTTACCTGGCTTAAGACGAATATTTACACAACGAATAAGAAAGAGGTACAAAAGAAAAATCTGTTTGCGGCTATGGCTTCGGAGGACTCGTTGAAAGGGTTTGCAACCAAATATGATATCACCCACCAGTTGGATATCAATGAGTACAAAATAGAATTGATGAAAGCATTAGCCCGAAATTATCTGAATGCTGATAGTGGTGGAGATGAGGAGCACTGGCAGATAATTCTGCTTGGCCTTGCGATTTCATATATACAACAGCGTTATGAGCTAGTTGATTCGGATTTTGAACAGATAAGAGTGGATAAAAAGGAATTTGATCAGTATATGAAAAATTCCACCAGAATGAAGAACGAGAAGACTATTGCCAATTATCTGGTGGGTGTTGTTTGTGAGGAATATGGTGAGATTATAAATAATAATGACCTTTCTGATTTACAGACTCGCATGTTGAACCGGATATACCAGAATACTTTACAATGGATAAATAAAATTGCTCAAACTGTGGATGGTCAGTATCAGCTATTGAATACATTTAGTACGGACGATGTTAGTAAGGTTGCTGCGTACAGGGGAGCGATTGTAGATAACAGATTTATCTATATGACGGAATGTAAAACAGCCTTTCTTGTTTTTCTGGATTATCTGTGGAAGATTATGTTAGACATTTGTCAGGAGAAGGCAAATGATGAGGCGGAGATTTCTGTTCATTTAGAAATGTTTGATCCATGTCATTATATGGATTTCTCAGTAACTGACTATATTTGTTTAAATTTTTCAGAAGATAAATATGTAAGCCGTAGTGTAATTCTGCCTTCGGCGGACGGAAAGTTTAAAGGTGTAAAACGAAAGATTGTAGAACGTATGGTGAATATATCACCTAAGCCAGAAAAATGGTTTTTTGAGAATAGTAAAATTACCAAAGGTAAAAATTATTATAATTATAGTACGGCAAATGTAAATGAAAATCCTACGGTTGCGGATCTTGGTGAAGATAGTTTTTATATTGAGTGTATGGAGTGTATTGGAATTGATGAGGATGAATGGAGCGTACCGGAAGCTTGCGGTGGCTGCATCTTTTCAGAGAAATGTGTCAAAGAGGAAATGTAGTTATGATTTTGCAGGAAGAGTTTAAGAAGAGTGGCTATAAGGATATCCTTGTTGGGGATATGGCTTCTGAATATGGAATTGTTCTGGAGGATCTCTTTGATTTGGATCAGAAGCCGGAAGAGTTATTATGTATTTTTATCAGCGAGCAGAGAGATGATTTGTTTTTTCTTCTGGATGGAGATTTGATAGAGATCAATACTTTATGTGATCGCTGGGATGATCGAATTCGTGTGTTTATGATTATTAATGGTAAAGCAGAAATGATTCATAAACTAAAGTATAATGTTGTGCAGTTGATTGTTTATTCCAGGGATATTCCAGACAAGAGCCGAGAGGGTAATTTGATAATATCAAGGAAGATTCTCATTAAGGGCGATATGACAGATAAGAATCAAATTGTAATTGATGATGATGAGGTGATCGAATTACCATTTCATATGATTCCGACAGATGCATTTGCACCGGATACGGAGCAAATGAAACGATTGAGTCAGTTACTTCCTGAAGATGAAGGACTATTAGCACTAATGGAAAAGAAACGGAAAAGAGTGAACAGAAAAGAAAGAGAAGGTGTACTGGATAAGTCTTTTGAAGTGCAGGATTACGAACAGATTAAGGAGTGGCTGAAAAGATGATAGTTCGCAAGATAAGAATGATAAATTTTAGAGGGTTTAGCGATAAAACCATTGATTTTAATGCTAAGCCGGTTGTGCTTCTTTCAGCTGCAAATGGAATTGGTAAGACGACAACTGTCGATGCGATTGAGTGGTGTCTGACTGGCAACATTGGAAGATTAAAAACTGCTTTTGATGCTAGAAGTACCAATGATACTGAACGCAAGATGAATACGGATGGTATTCTAAAGAATCGTTATGCTGGAGCGAAAACGAAGGTCAAGGTAGTTCTCTGGTTAGTTGATGGAGATAAAGAGATAATTCTTTGCAGAGAACAGACAAAGGATGAACTAGATCCAAGGTCATCTAAGGCTACGATAGATGGAAATGAAGAAATGGCGAAATCATTTGTCCGGGAATATGTAGGAGATAGTTTCTATAATTTTCATTTTTGTGATGTTCAGAAGTCATTTAATGTTCAAAGCAAAAAGAGAAAGGATCTAAAGGACTTCTTTAATGAGTTTATCACAAACTATGAAGATCGTAAGATGGTTGCGGAGAATCTGGAGCTTTTTGCTGAGGATGTTGATCGATATATTGAGGATAAGAAAAAGCAGAAGGTACCGCAGACGGTGATTGAAAACCACAAGAATCAGTTATCGAAAGTTCGTGAGGATGCAAAGCAGGTTTCATATCCTTCGACCATTTTTTATCCGGATGAAAAGACAGATATAGTTGGTCTTAATAAAGAGGAGTTAAGTGCACAGAAAGCAGAAGTGTGTAATTGTGGTTATCAGGTGGTGAGAGAAGAACTTTATAAACTTGTAGAAAATGAGAATTTAAAGGCCCAGCAGGTTGTTATTAAAAAAATTGCTTCTTACTGGGAGACGAAAGAAGAGCATATTCAACGTGCGGTGAAAGCTGGATTTTCGAAGAATACGGATGCAATTATAAGTCTTGAGACCAAACTTAGTAAATTGAAGGGGTTGTCTCTTGCAAAAGATACAATCTTTCAGGCCGGAGAAGCAATGATTGCCTTCGAAATTGATGGCTTTATGAAGTCTGATTTTGATATGGATAAGAAGGTAATTAAAGAGAAAGAGGAAAATCTAAAGAAGCTCTCTGCCGAGATTGAGCTGCTTTCCAAGAATAATAAGATGCTTAAGTTGTTGTCTTCTCTTTCGGCGAATAAACAAGTGGTGATTGAACATAGAGATGCTGTTTTAAAAGAGAATGGTCTTGCCCGATGTCCCGTTTGTGGTTCGAAGTCATTTTCTACCATGGAAGAGGCTTTGATTCTTAAAGAAGCCGATGAGTATATTAAGCAAAATGGGGAATCTGTAAAGGTAAAAGAAGTACAGAAAACGTCGTTACAGACAGAGATTGAAACTCTTTATCAGAAAATCATTAATTACACAAAAACTGTCGTGGAGAAAGAAAAGGAAAGGTTAGAGGTGGAGATTAATGGCCTGAAAGCTCTAAAGGATGAGATACAGCCATATTTTGATGCGGTTAAGATATTGCAGAAATCAAGACGAGAGATCAATGTAGAAGAATTGACTGCAGAAAAGGTAGGGGAATTACAGGCTGTTGTAGAGGGGGCGCTTTTAGAGGAAACCAAAGAGCAGAAAGTGAGAGAGGTTTATCAGTGGATTCTAACGGTTTTAGGGTATGACTTTGAAAATGAGACGGTGCAACAGACATATGCAAAGGTAAAAAATCTCATTACCAAATCCTATGAGATTTCGGATTTTTCTTACGATTTATTTGTATCAAAGATTAATGCCATTGATAGTATTCTTGCAAATCAGACGTTATGCGACCTGAATCAGAAACTGAAGGAGGATAATGAGAAAAATCAGAACCTTGATGCAGAAATAAAAGAACTTCAAAAACTGAAAGATAGTGCATCTCAGAGAGCAAAAGATATCAAGGATGTTGTGGAGAAACTTTCGAAAGACGAATACGAAAAGGTAGGTCCGGCTCTTGGAAAGTTCTATAATAAACTGATAAGATTTAATTCTAGTGACGGAATCAACATTGTCCAGGAGAATGAGGGAATCTCGTTAATTGATGATAAAGGCAAGAGTATCGTTAATGTTTTAAGTAATGGTCAGATCAGTGTCTTTATGCTGGCTCATTTTTTTGCGGGTATTAATGCGAGAAATGACCGTGAAAAGATGAAGGTATATTTTATCGACGACCTGACGGCATGTATGGATGATGTAAATATGCTTGCGTTCATGGATTTGCTTAAGTATCAAATGTCATCAAAAGCAACCATGGAGCAGTTATTTTTTATCACCTGCGATGACCGTATTAGTAAGTTGCTGAAGTATAAGTTAAGTGGACGTGGTATTGAATTATGTGAACTTTCAGAAGCAGATTTTGTGTAGGAGGGGAAGCATGTTCAAGAATGATCATACATATTTTAACACGACAATGAAAACAGAAGAGGCAAAAGAGCTGCTTTCTAATTATAATTATGCTTTGGGAAAGAAAATTCATGCCGATATAGTAAGGTATTATAATCAGATTTGCAAAAATATGAGATTACGTGTTGAGGGCAACTATATAAAACCGATCAATACATTTATCAGAACTACTAAAATATTTGAAAATCGCGAGACTTTTGGGTTTATTGTCATGGGTATTAATTGTATTCTTGTTGAATTATATTTTGAATTAATCAATGGGTATGATGCGTCAACCGATGGCAGAAATCATATTGTAGATGCATATAAAACAGTATTGCCACAGTTAGATTCTGAGATTTCTACTTCTGATGCTCAAAAGTTCTACAAAGGGATTCGTTGTGGAATAATTCATCAAGGTCAAACAAAGGAGAATACTGCCATTACATTTGAATATGATTGTATTGTGGAACATAATGGGGAGTATTATTTGTGCAATCCAGAATCGTTGTTTAGAAAATTGCAAAATCTATATGCATCATACTGGAAAAATTTATCCGAAAAAAGTTATTGTGAACCTCTTGCTCAGAAAATGATTTCCAAATTTACCAAGATACTCGAACATGACACAGTAGTTGAATAGTCAAGAACACCGGATTAGACGATGGCTTGCTTTGACCATATGATGCTCTGCTACCGTTATCATAAATAGGATGGAAATTATTTGTTGATCTTCTTGTTGGAAATCTCTTTCAGAATTCGAAGAGCCGGAGATTATTAATAAATTTCCCAGGAAATACATCCAAAGATTGTGCCATATATTGTAGAATGAAATGTATTGGACAATGAAGAAATACAAGAAGGTCTATATCAATCACTCCTTGTTGCCGGACATGCTCTCTCACGTTTTCTATGAGATACACTTTGTGCGAATATTGTGAATGTGGGTATGAATGTGAAAACGTTGCGATATCTGAGGAGACATTTTGATGCAGTATTACACTGAGTGTTTATATTTATACAAGTTATGACCGGACAGCGGAGTAGATGACAAAACTCATAGGTATTCCGGAAGTCAAAACACTGGATATGGTTAAGAAAGAATGGACTTAATACATCATTTACTACACCATTTGCCCGTGAATTTGCGTAGATTTACATAGATTTGCGTGAGTTTGGAACAAAAAATGAAAAAAGCGTCAGAAAGCTTGAAATATCAAGGTTTGAAGGCTTATGAAGGGATATAAAAGATATGCTAAAAATTTTATTCATCTGCCACGGCAGCATACAAAGAACACATCATATATACTTTCAACGGTTTCTGCAAAGTTGTCATACGCTACGCGGCTATCAACGCATGGCGGGAACGGAGCAAACGGCGGCAAAGGGAAATATCCTTTGAATACCTCACAGAAGAAAAATTTTACCCATTCAGTACATCAGATGAATGTTTCGCAGACCCCTATGAGGAATACCGTATCACGAGATGCGGTCAGACAATTATTCTCACAAAAAACGGTGGCTTATCTCTGCCCTGTTCCAGTTCCGCTTTGGCAGTAAATGAAAATAAAAACTGAATAACCGCCGCCCATTACAGTGGTACATACAAGCAGTAAGTCTGAAAAAGATTTGCTGCTTTTTTTGCGCCCGTTTTGGCAGAATCCGCACACAGCAAGCCGGGGGAAAATCGGCACAAGCCCACACAGAGAAAGCCGCCACATTCTAAGAGCAAGATTCTACCATAGTACTAAATTTCGCCAATCGCTCATTTTGTCCTATGGGAATCTTGTTGGGGTTGCCACCCCAAGCTCGCCTTTTTGCGGCTTACGCCGCTTGAATGAATCCACCCATGAAAGGAGGTCAGCCGACCATGAAAAGATATAACACGCCCCACCGAAGCCGGGTAATCAAGACACGCTTGATATGAATTTTTTCAATAGCGCAGTAGACGTTTTGCAGACTATCGTTGTTGGTCTGGGCGGTGCCTTTTGCGTGTGGGGCGGCGTCAGTCTTTTGGAGGGCTACGGCCAGGATAACCCGGCTAGCAATGCTCATGTGCCATAAAGTAACGCCAAGACAGCCGCCCTATATTATTCCGTTTTGAAATGTAAGGATCGAAAAACACCTTATTTTATGATAAAATTAAGAAAATGCTCGGCAAAAAGGTGATGATAAAATGACGATACAACAGTTGAAATACGTCATTTCAGTTGTTGAAAATGGTTCGATTACAGAAGCAGCTAAAAAATTGTATATCTCACAACCAAGTCTTTCAAACTCAATCAAAGATATTGAAAATGAAGTCGGAATAACAATCTTTATTCGGAGTCGTTCAGGTATTGCATTAACAAAGGAAGGCGCAGAATTTGTCGGTTATGCTCGGCAAGTAATACAACAAATGGAGTTGTTAGAGGATAAATATATATCTCATTTACCCCCTAAAACACGTTTTAGCGTTTCAACGCAGCACTATACTTTTACAACAAATGCTTTTGTTGAAATGGTAGAGCATTTTGGACAGGAACGCTTTGAGTTTATTTTAAATGAAACGCAAACGCATCAAATTATGGAAGATGTAAAAAATCGCTTTAGCGATTTAGGCATTATCTACATTTGCAAAAATAATGAGGCGGTTATCCGCAGAGCATTAGAAGAAGCAAAATTAGTTTTTATAGAACTCTTTACTGCCAAACCGCATGTATTTATGCGTTCTACACATCCTTTGGCTGAAAAACAATCTGTTACTTTGAAAGAACTTGAAGAATATCCCCGGCTTAATTTTATACAGGGCAGTTATGAATCTTCTTATTTTGCAGAAGAATTGTTTAGTGCAGTTTCAGTAGAAAAAAATATTAAAGTCAGCGATAGAGGAGCCATCGTTAATCTTATGATTGGAATGGACGCTTACACAATTTCAAGTGGTATTTTCCCAAAATATTTACAAGGGGACAAAATCATTGCTGTTCCTCTTGCGGAAGATGAAGCAATGCACATCGGATATATTTTGAATGAGAAACAAGACTTATCTGAATTGGGGCAAATATATGTTGAAGCCTTAAAAAAATATGGGGTTATCATTCCATAGTTTCAAACTATGGATAAGCATTTCCAAATAAAATTTTATATGAATAGAATGTCGTGATATACTAATTGGCATGGAGGGAAAATTCATGCCAATTTATATTATTACCAGCTTTTTGGTGTATTGTATAATCAATGCGTTTACACCAGGACCCGGAAATATTCTTGCACTGAATACAGTAACAAATTATGGTTGGAAAAAAGGAAAACCGCTTTTTTTAGGGATATTTGTAGGCTATTATATTGTTCAGGCTATTTGTGCAATATTTGTCTTTGGTGTAAGTAGTTTTCTTCCCGATATTTTGAAAATTCTGAAATATGTTGGTGCCGCCTATATTTTGTGGCTGGCCTTTCATATTGCTGCCAGTAAGCCAGATATAAGTGGCGACAGCAAATCAGCGTCTTTCACAAAAGGATTTATGCTTCAATTTGTAAATATCAAAATATATATGTTTGGCATTACTGCGTTGACAGGCTATATTACAGATTACAGCACATCTCTTAGCATTTTGCTATTATTTGAAATGATAATTGCAACGATTGGGACAATCGCAACAATCACATGGATTGGATTAGGAATACTAATACAAAAATATTATCTTAAATACTATCGAGTTATAAATATTATTCTTGCATTAACATTATTGGAATGTGTATATAGTATGCTAAAATAAATTGTTTTCTGACAAAATAGCAAAGCCAGTCGAGCCAGTCAACGGTCAAGATGAACGGCGCGTATGCGCCGCCGTTGACAGCCCCGCCCGTCTTTGCAGGAGGGTAATCAAGGAGCTGATCAGTTTTGCTATTGTCATAATCTAATCTATTTCCACCGCTCAAAAAAAGCCTTGTTTCTCCACAGGGCTATTCCGGTCATGGGTATGTATTATACCATGTAATTCAACAACACAGCAAAGCATTTTTTTCGCCCGGTAGGTTTGCAACCTGCCGGGCGATTTTTACGTATGACGGGCATGTCCGTGTTCTGTGGTGCAAGTCCACATAGGCGTAGCTACCGACGAACTTGTAAGCGACTCCCAAGGTTTGCATCGTGAGGTGTGGGCGAGAAGAAGGGATAGCGAAATCGTAGCCCTACGGACAGAAACCCGATAT
>NZ_CAJSYK010000040.1:0-13717 GCF_910574135.1 Anaerostipes faecis
CGCAATTAGCTTCTTAGCTTTTTAAAACAATAATCTTTTTTGCGCTGCCATTAGACAGCTTATTAAAGTGCGCCTTTTATTGGCTGTCCTCTACTTTCTTTCACAGTATAACCTCCTGAAAGCATAAACTAATTTATCAACATATTCCTGAGAAACAAAAAAAGTTCCGTTAAAACGGAACTTTTAAACATAGGCCTGGCGGGAATCGAACCCACAACGGCCCCTTAGGAGGGGGCTGTTATATCCATTTAACTACAGACCCGTGAAACACATCTATTATTGTAACGATTCATTTATGAAAAGTCAATGAAAAAAGTTGCATGGCGTTGACTTTTTCATATTTTTTCATTAAAGTAGTTAAATAGAATCTTTCTACGCTCGGCCGGAAAGATGCAGGGAGGTAGTTTATGAAAGCGATCAATGATTTTGTATGGGGACCTGTCATGCTTGTGCTCTTGATGGGGACAGGTATCTTTCTGACCATACGCCTTAAATTTCTTCCGTGGAGGAATCTCCCCTATGCCTTAAGGATGGTGTTTGTCAGGGATAAGAGCGGGGGACAGGACGGGGATATCTCCGGATTCCAGTCATTGATGACAGCTCTGGCAGCTACCATAGGAACCGGAAATATCGTCGGCGTCAGCACCGCCATGGTCATGGGCGGCCCCGGGGCATTTCTGTGGATGTGGATCAGTGCCCTGTTCGGGCTTTCTACGAAATATGCAGAGAGTGTTCTGGCGGTGAAATACCGGGAAGTCAATGAAAACGGAGAAATGTGCGGCGGACCTATGTATGCCATGAAGAATGGTTTTAAGATTAAATGGATTGGTCTCGTGCTGGCATTTTTCTTTTCCTTATTTACAGTATTTGCATCCTTCGGCATCGGGAATATGACACAGGCCAATTCCATTGCCGAGTCAATGGCAGGCCTTTGGGGCACTCCCCACTGGCTGACCGGAGCTGTGATCGCTCTGCTGGCATTGTCCATCCTGATCGGAGGGATCAAGAGCATCGGCAGGGTGTGCGGATTTTTCGTACCCAAGATGGCAGTATTTTATTTTGTGATGGGCATTGCTGTCATCTATATGAACAGGGCCAATCTAGGACAGGGAATCAGGATGATTTTTGAAATGGGACTCTCTCCGAGGGCTATGGCAGGGGGAGTCGGAGGTACGATTGTAGCAGGATTATTTTCTTCCATGAGGTGGGGAATCGCCAGAGGAATATTTTCCAACGAGGCAGGTCTGGGTTCTGCTCCGATCGTTGCGGCAGCGGCTAAGACGGATCATCCCTCCAGACAGGGATATATCAACATGACAGGGACTTTCTTTGACACGCTGGTCGTATGCAGTGTGACGGGTCTGATTGTAGCATCCTCGGGGGTGCTCGGAAGTGTGGATTCCCACGGCAGACTGATCACCGGGGCGGCGCTGACGATGAAAGCGTTTGAAAAGGCTCTTGGCCCGGCCGGGGAGATATGCGTCGGTCTGGGGATCATCATGTTTGCCTTTTCCACGATCATAGGATGGGAGTATTACGGAGAGAAAGCGCTGGAATACCTGGTGAAAAAGACTTCTTATATTAAATTATACCGGGTTGTATACTCTTTTGTAGTCTTTGTGGGGGCCACCGTGCCGCTTCAGCTTGTATGGAATTTCTCGGACACAATGAATGGGCTGATGGCAGTACCAAACCTGATATGCCTGCTTGTTTTACATAAAGTAGTAGTAAAAGAATGTTTTCGTTTTGAACAGATTAAGAAAGGACGATGAACTTATGAATAAGGTATTTGTGTTTTTAGCAGATGGTTTTGAAGAGATAGAAGGACTCACAGTCGTAGATATGCTCCGTCGGGCAGGGATCGAAGTCATTATGGTTTCTGTAGGGCCTTCTAAGATGATCACAGGCTCCCATCATATCGAAGTGGAGGCAGACTGTATGTTTCACGAAGTGCTGGAGCCGGAAGGAGCCATGTACGTGCTGCCGGGCGGAATGCCGGGCACCATTGCGCTGAGAGAGCATGAAGGGCTTGCGAAGCTTCTGGAAAAGGCGTATGATAATGGAAAATATCTGGCAGCGATCTGCGCCGCGCCGACAGTGCTCGGCAAGTATGGATTTTTAGACGGAAAGAAAGCGACCTGTTATCCCGGACAGGAGGATGGGCTTGGAAATGCGGAATATGTGACTGAATCCGTTGTCGCTGACGGCAAGGTGATCACCAGCCGGGGTATGGGAACTGCCATCCCGTTTGCGGGGAAATTGGTGGAACTTCTGCTTGGAACAGAGGCCAAAGAGAAATTATTGGAAAGCATCATATACGAGGAAAAATAAGAATGCAAAGTACAGAAAAAATAAGCATTTGGGAGCAGTTCTACATTGCCTGCACCAAACCGAGGCAGTATAAGAAGCTGCTGAACGTGAAAAAATGGAAGGTAGCTATATTTACATTGCTGATGGGCCTGGTCATTACTCTGCTTGGACCGGTGATGGATCTGGCAGGATTTGCTGTGAGTGTGGGAGGCCCGAGAAACTTTGTCATGAACCGGCTGCCTGCCTTTGAACTGAAAGACGGACAATTAAAGCTGGAACGCGCTATTGACTTTAATCTGGGCGCACTCCATATCTCGGCAGATTCAAATAAAAAGTCCATTGGGGCAGATGACTTCGATGATAAATATTCCGATGAAGTTCATTTTTCAAAGAATAATATGGTGATTAAGACTTCTGTCATGGGACAGACCATAACAAAAAATTTCAGTACCATGAAAAATGTCACATTTACGAATCAGGATATGGCGAATCTGCTTCCATTGGTATATTTCCTGATATTTGTCTCACTGCTTTTTGTATATGCAGGAATCGTCCTTCAGTATCTGTTTTACTGTCTGCTGATCTCCTGGCTGGTGTCTCTGAATATGAAAACCAGAAATCAGCCCATGGCATTCGGGAAGATTTTTCAGATGTCTATCTATGCCAGGGTACCCTGTGAACTGATCGGTACCATCGGCCTTACGGCGGGGATTTCTTTCTTCACAGGGATCATATGGATCATGATCGGATATCTGGTGAGCTATCAGCTGATGATGATGGGACTTGTGGAGAAGAAGGCGAAAGAGTAGAATCTGAATAATAATGCGTCTGGAAATCCCTTATGAAGAAGCCGAAGCAGATACGTCCAGCACAAAGCCGGAAGAAAAAATACGCTTTAAAAAAGTAAAGGTAATAAGGTTCCGCCTGAAGCCGATCCTTGAGAAGATGTCCCAGAGGATGTGCCTGTCAGAGCATCCGTTTGGAACGATAAGATACGAGAAAACCCCTGAGAACATCCTCAGGGGTTTTTCAACAAAATTAGTCTTTTATATAAACGGGGGAGAGGACCCCGGTTATATTATTTATTTCATAGGAAAGTTCTACGACCTTCCCTATGAAATAAAAACGCTCCGCGGGTTGTGCACAGATGCGTAAGGAAATTATTTGCCTGCGGCAAATTGCATCTGGCACGCAAAGTTGTCAAGCCCCTCAAAGAGTGAGGGGTTGGGGCGTTGAAGTGGGCTTGCCCACTTTGTTCTATTAATGGTCGCTTTTCAGTGGGAAATCTGCATAACCGGAAATACCATGCTCTGATATGTCCATACCTGCAATTTCTTCTTCCTCGGAAGCGCGAAGTCCGATGGTATGCTTAAGTCCCTGGAAGATGATGAGCCCGCCGACGATACAGTAAGCGGCAACGGCAGCGACACCGATAAACTGTGCTTTGATAAATGCACCTCTTGTGATATCTAAAAGCTTTAATGAATCTCCGGTTGCGAAGAAGGCTGTCAGAAGGGTTCCAACCACGCCGCAGGCCAGATGCACACCGCAGGCTCCGACCGGGTCATCTATTTTTGCTTTTTTATCAAGCAGTTCGATTACAGCAACTACAACGACTCCGCAGATAGCACCGATGGCAATCGCTCCGTAATTGGATACCACGTCACAACCGGCCGTGATACCTACGAGTCCAGCGAGGGAACCATTCAGAGTCATGGAAACATCAGGCTTTCCATAGCGTACCCAGGTGATGATCAATGCCACTAAGGTGGATGCGGCGGCAGCCAGGTTTGTTGTCATGGCGATGGAGCCGAGAGTATCGGTGGCAGCAGTCGTGGAACCGCAGTTAAATCCGAACCAGCAGAACCATAAGATAAAGACTCCAAGTGCACCTAAAGCAATGTTGTGGGCAGGTATCGCTCTCGGAGTTCCGTCTGCTTTATATTTCCCGATACGGGGACCGAGGGTTGCAGCACCGACTAGTGCAAGCCATCCGCCGACAGAATGGACTGCAGTGGAGCCTGCAAAATCATGGAAACCAAGATCGGCAAGCCATCCGCCGCCCCAGATCCAGTGTCCGGTGATCGGGTAGATGATCAGACTGATCAGTGCACTGTAAGCCAGATAGGAAGAAAACTTTGTACGCTCTGCCATGGCCCCGGAAACGATGGTTGCGGCTGTGGCACAAAATACAGTCTGAAAGATCATGAAGACACCCGGCGTGAGATCTTTAAACTGCTGCAAGTCAATGGATGTTGGATTGAAAAAGCCTGTGGTGCCGACGATAGGATTGTCGCCTCCGAACATCAGGGCAAATCCAATGACAAAGAAACAAAGGGTGCCGAGGACAAAGTCCATCAAGTTTTTCATGATGATGTTGCTAGAATTTTTCGCTCTTGTAAAACCTGTCTCAACCATTGCGAAGCCTGCCTGCATGAAGAAGACAAGGAAAGCTGAGATACAAGTCCATACAATATTTAATAACTGCTGTACGTCCATATTTATATCCTCCTTTAAGACAAAAAGGGGACAATGCGTGCCTGCCATTTATGGCCTGGCTGCATTATCCCCTTTGATAATGATGTAAGTATTCTATTGTTTTCATATTTTTACCGCTTAGATTATAAAGCGTCTTTTCCGGTCTCACCGGTACGGATTCTGATAGCTTCTTCCACAGGTGAGACAAAGATCTTGCCGTCTCCGAATTTACCGGTGCGGACGGTGTTTACGATATCTTTCGTCACCTTTTCTACAACTTCTTCCGGCATCACAGATTCTACTTTGATCTTAGGGAGCAGATTGGAATTCAATTCATTCCCTCTGTATTTCTGGGTAAATCCTTTCTGGTTTCCATAGCCCATGATATTGGAGATCATGAGTCCGGATACTTTGTGAGCTTCCAGGATATGTTTTACATCCGTGAGCTTCTCAGGTTTGATGACAACTACAACTTTCTTCATCATAATATAATTCCTCCTCTTTTTAATTTAAGAAAAAAAGGCATTCCAATCTCTTGATCGGAACGCCTTTGTTCTTGATTGGTTTCCATTATACTCCTGGGGATTCATTTGTCAATAAAAAATCGGTTTGTATAAAAATAAATACAGATGAAAATCATTCTTAATCTGTCCGTAAAACATGATAGAATAGAAGAACAATCAGGAGCGGAGGAATTTATGGAAAAAAAGAACAAATCATTGATGGCAGCCCTCGCGGTGCTTGCCACTTTTTTATGGGGAAGCGCTTTTCCCAGCGTAAAATTGGGCTATGAGATCTTTAAGATACAGGGAGATGACATCGGGAGCAAGCTGCTGTTTGCAGGCATCCGTTTTGCGGCGGCAGGGCTCATGGTGCTTGCAGTCTTAGGAGTCCAGACAAGACAGCGGCCATTGCCAAAAAAAGGGGCATTCAAACAGCTTCTGACCCTAGGAATCCTTCAGACGACAATCCAGTATTATTTCTTTTATGTGGGCCTTGCGCATACCACGGGAGCCAAGGGGTCGATCATCAACTCATTTACGGCATTCTTTCCGGTGGTTTTGGCACCTTTCTTTTTTAAGAGCGACCGGCTGACGGCAAAGAAAATCATAGGATGTGCCGTGGGACTTTCCGGCATCATCCTGATCAATCTCCAGGGAGGGAGTCTCGGCGGATTTGCCTGGAACGGAGAAGGGTTCATTGTGCTGGCGGCACTGTCACAGAGTCTCGCATCCATTTACAGCAAGAAGCTGGCACAGACGATGAATGTGATGCTGATCGCCGGATATCAGCTTCTGCTCGGAGGAAGCCTGCTTCTGATCTTTGGATATGCAGGAAATGGAACGTTGACGTTCCAAAGCAGCGGCCTGCTTCTGCTGCTTTATATGGCAGTCCTCTCTGCCGTTGCATTCAGCGTCTGGACCTGGCTTTTATTTCATTATCAGGTCAGCTCCATTTCCATCTATAATCTGCTGATCCCGGTGTTCGGAACCCTGCTTTCCGGCCTGCTTTTAAGAGAAAACGTCTTTACCGCGGTAAATATCGCATCCATTTTCCTTGTATGCGGAGGAATTGCGGCAGTGAATAAACAGTAGACAGCCTGTTTTGTGGAAAAAACCATATGAATGTTGTATTCATACGTCTTTTTCATTGTAGCGGTTTCTGCGATGAAGTATATTAGAATAGTAAAGGAATATTACATATTTGCGGAAGGAACCCGCTCGAAAAACGGAATGAGATACAGACATTGAAAGTAGGAAGCTTCAAGGCTGCCATAAAGGCGAAATGTCCGATCGTCCCGGTAGCCCTCGTGGATGCATTTATTCCTTTTGATTCCAATACGATAAAGCCTGTCACAGTCCAGGTGCATTTTTTGAAGCCCCTGTATTATGGTGATTACAAAAATATGAAGGCTACGGAGATTGCAGAACAGGTAAAGGACAGAATCCAAAAGGCAATCGGATTACATTAAAAAGTATTGTTTTTAGACAGAAAAAAAGGCCAGATAGGGAAATCTGGTCTTTTTGAGGGGAGTATAAATAAATTAATAAGGGGTTATATAGTAGAAATATATATAATGAATACCTTCTACTATCTGCATTATAAGGTATCACTAAAAAAAAAGCAATAAATTTTTTTCAGATGAAAATATGGATAATACAAAAATTTTTTATAATTGCGTTTTGTAAATCTTGCAAGAATATTTTTTTCTCTTTTGCAGACAATATTTGTGTAACCAACAGAAAGGAGAATTTATCATGTCAAAAAATTATTCTAACGAAAGCAACAACAGTAACAACAGCAACAGTTCAAACGAGAGTAACGGCCAGAACAGATCTCAGAACAAATCTCAGAACAAAAACCAGAATAAATCTCAGAACAGCAGCCAGAACTCTTCTAACCGTTAGTTATTAGAAGAAGAAAGCGGGAGAGACGTCCAAAGAAATTTTCTTTGGACGTCTTTTCATGTTCCTGCATATTCTAAATTATAAAAGGAAAGTGTTTGAAAATGGAATTTACAAATATAACTTTGCAGGAAGGTATTGACCGTTCGAAACAGGATGATCATGTGATGTTTGATGTGAGAGAACCGTATAGATTTAAACAGGGACATCTCCAAGGGGCTCTCAGCATGCCCTATGGTGTCATAAAAGATCAGGATGCTTTCAGAGATAAAAAGATCATTGTTTACTGTGACTTCGGCGGACAGAGCATGCTGGCTGCAAGGCATCTGGCTGAGCAGGGATATGAGGTCTACAATATTGTCGGCGGGATTTATTATTACCGCGGAGAGTTGACATCTCTGGGCCTAAAATTGTAGAATGAATATTATAATGCAAAGGAGAAACATGAATAATATAGAATTGATCGCCCCATGCCACTTTGGCCTGGAGGCAGTATTAAAGAGAGAAATACAGGATTTAGGATACGAGATTGCAAAGGTTGAGGACGGAAGGGTGACCTTCTTTTCTGACCTTGGCGGAATTGCAAGGGCAAATATGTTTTTGAGGACCGCAGAACGGATTTTGCTCAAGGTTGGTGCCTTTCGCGCATCGACCTTCGAGCAGCTGTTTGACAGGACGGCAGAGCTTGCCTGGGAAGATTTTATTCCTGAGGACGGAAAGTTCTGGGTGAAAAAGGCTTCCACTGCAAAGAGCAAACTTTACAGTGCTCCGGATATTCAGTCGATCGTCAAAAAAGCTATGGTGGAACGTCTGAAAAAGCGGTACCGCGTGTCCTGGTTTCCGGAAACAGGGAACGAGTATCCAGTGCGTGTCTTCATATTAAAAGACGAGGTAACAGTCAGTCTTGACACCAGCGGGACTCCGCTGCATAAGCGGGGCTACCGCACTCTGACAAGTGAAGCTCCGATCAGAGAGACTCTTGCAGCGGCGCTGATCATGCTGACACCCTGGAAGAAGGACCGCATCTTGGTGGACCCGTTCTGCGGAAGCGGAACCTTTCTGATCGAGGCTGCCATGATGGGAGCCGGCATCGCTCCGGGGATGAACCGCTCCTTTGAGGCAGAGGCGTGGACTAATTTTCTTCCGAAAAAGACATGGTATGATGCGGCCGATGAAGCCGGAGACCTGATGGACCTGGATATTTCTATGGACCTGCAGGGCTACGACAAAGACTCCAGGGTACTGAAGCTTGCCAGGGAAAATGCGGCTGCCGCTGAAGTGGATCATCTGATCCATTTCCAGCAAAGAGAAGTAAAAGATTTCAGCCACCCGAAACCCTATGGATTTATCATAACCAATCCGCCCTATGGTGAGCGGCTTGAAGAAAAAGAGGCTCTGCCGGAACTTTACGGGCAGATTGGAGACATTTTTCAGAAGATGGATACATGGTCTAAATATGTGATCACCTCTTACGAAGATGCACAGAAGTACATTGGTAAAGCTGCAAAGGTTAGAAAGGTCTACAACGGAATGATTCGTGCCGAGTTCTGTCAGTATCTCGGACCAAAACCGCCCAGGAGATAAGATTATGAAGAAAAGAATTATATTTGCAACAGGAAATCAGGGCAAGATGAAAGAGATCAGGGAAATCCTTGCGGACACAGAGTATGAGGTCGTGTCCATGAAAGAGGCAGGGGTGGACGCAGAGATTATAGAAGACGGCACAACATTTGAGGAAAATGCAGTCATCAAGGCCAAGGCCATCATGGAACTTACCGGAGAACTTACGATGGCGGATGACTCCGGGCTGGAGATTGATGCGCTGAACAAAGAGCCGGGAGTGTACTCGGCCAGATATATGGGAGAGGACACCCCGTATCCCGTTAAGAATCAGAAGATTCTGGACCGGATGGCAGGCGTGCCGGAAAAAGAAAGAACCGCCAGATTTGTCTGTGTGATCGCAGCCGCATTTCCGGATGGACAAATACGGACAAGTCGTGGTACTATGGAAGGTATCATTGGATATGAGATAAAGGGAGAGAATGGATTTGGCTATGATCCGATCTTTTTTCTGCCGGAGTTGGGCAGATACAGTGCGGAACTTTGCAGTGAAGAAAAAAACAGGTTAAGTCATCGCGGAGAAGCATTGAGGAAAATCAAAGACATTCTTTAGGGAGGTTATCTTGTGAGAATTTTAGTAATCAGTGACTCTCATGGTCGTAATGACGATGTAAAAGGGGTATTGGAGCAGGTCGGCGAGATCGACATGCTGATTCACTGCGGCGATGTAGAGCGCGGTGACCAGTATATCCGTGATATTGCCGGATGCCCTGTCGTCATGGTGGCGGGAAATAATGACTATTATCTTGACCTCCCCAGCGAGGAGACCATAGAGGTAGAGGGCTACCGCATCTGGGTAACCCACGGACATCCGTATTATGTGAATTCCGGGGTGGATTATCTGCGGGAATATGGAGAGATGCACGATGTAGACGTCGTGATGTACGGGCACACCCATGTGCCGTTCATAGAGATCGGGGACGATATGACAATTCTGAACCCCGGGAGTATTTCCTATCCAAGACAGGCCGGCAGAAAGCCGACGTTTCTCCTGATGGAGATCGACGATATGGGAGAGGCTCATTATGCCCATGGATATTATAAAGAACATTTCAGAGAACTGAACATTTAACATGAAAAAACTGTTTGTGGCATGAATACTGTAAGTAACAGCGAGGCTGTCCAAGTGTCAATGGCACAGGCAGTTTTTTCGTCGTATAAAGAAGAATAAATTAGAGTTGAGGTCAAAAGATGAAAAAGAAGGATTTTGTAGAAGGCTTGATTGAAAAGACAGAGTTTCCGAATAAAGGGACATTTGCATTTGAGGACCGGGAGATCACAGTCAAAGGGGTCATCCAGGGCCAAAGAATCGCAGGACAGGTGACCAAGTTTCGGAAAGACAAAGCTGTCGCCAGACTGGTAGAAGTGCTGGAGCCGTCTGAGATGGAGGATGGTATCCCAAGATGTCCTCATTTCGGGACCTGCGGGGGCTGTTTTTATCAGACGGTTTCCTATGAAAACCAGCTGAGAATCAAAGAGGGTCAGGTACGGGAGCTTTTAAAGGATTATATCCCCGATGAAAAATGGGAGGGAATCAAAGGAAGCCCTAAATGGTGGGAATACCGCAACAAGATGGAGTTTTCCTTTGGAGATGAAGTCAAAGAAGGCCCGCTGGCTCTGGGCATGCATAAGAAGAATACATTCCACGATATTGTCAACATTACGGACTGCAAAATTGTGGATAATGATTATAATCTGCTCGTCTCCTGTGCATTAAATTATTTTTCACGATTAGGCTGTGATTTTTATCATAAAATGAGCCACGAGGGATATCTAAGGCACTTGGTTATCCGCCGTTCCGAGGCAAATGGGGACCTGCTAATCAATATCGTCACAACTTCCCAGGCTGATGTGGATATGAAGCCTCTGGCAGAGGAGATGCTCTCTCTGCCCCTTCACGGCAGCATCCGGGGGATTCTGCATACGATGAACAACAGTCTGGCCGATGTGGTGCAGGCAGACCGGATAGAGACAATTTACGGGGAGGACTTTTTCTATGAGGAAATCCTTGGGCTGAAATTTAAGATTTCTCCGTTTTCTTTCTTCCAGACTAATACTTTGGGGGCGGAAGTGTTGTATGAGACTGCCAGGGAGTATGTAGGAGAGACGAAGGACAAGGTCATCTTTGACTTGTACAGCGGAACCGGGACCATTGCCCAGATGCTGGCGCCGGTGGCAAAGAAGGTGGTCGGTGTGGAGATCGTCGAAGAAGCCGTGGAGGCTGCCAGGGAAAATGCCGGTTTCAATGGGCTTGATAACTGTGAATTTATCGCAGGGGATGTGCTGAAGGTGATCGATGAGCTGGAAGACAAGCCGGACTTTATTGTGCTGGACCCGCCCCGGGATGGGATACATCCGAAAGCAATTCAGAAGATCATTGACTTTGGGGTGGAGAAGATGGTTTATATCAGCTGTAAGCCTACGAGCTTGGCGAGGGATCTGGAAATCTTTCGGGAGGCCGGGTATGAAGTTGAGAGAGGGGGATGTGTGGATATGTTTCCTTCGACGGTGCATGTGGAGACGGTGGTACTGCTTTCCCACAAAAAGCCAGATAGTCATATCAACGTAAAAGTAGAGTTTGGCGAGGGTGAGGACAAGGTTCCGCTAAAGGCGATTTCTGAAAGAGCAGAAGCCTACAAGCCGAAAGAGCGAGTTACTTACAAGATGATACAGGAGTACATAGAAGCGAAATATGGCTTCAAAGTACATACCGCATATATTGCAGAGGTAAAGAGGAAATTAGGTTTGCCGATGTACGATGCTCCAAATGTGGTAGAGGAATTGAAACAGCCGAGGAAGCATCCAACACCAGAAAAAGTAGAAGCAATCAAAGATGCCTTGAAGCATTTTGAGGTTATCTGATATGTATTTTTGAGGGTAGAAACATGAGTATAGATAATGTGATATCAATAGTTATTAGTATATTGGGTTCTTCTTTGATTACATTAATTTTATCTACCTTCATTTTTCAGCCAATGCAGGAAAAAAAGAGAGTGAATGAATCAATAATTGTATTTGCACAAATTGTACTTTTCCTGCTGAAGCCAAGCTTTCTTTAGGAGTTGTCAGATATAACAAGAATTATCGGATGATGAAAATAGAAATAATGCAATAAATGATTTGAAAATGGCAATTCCTAAGCTGAAGCTGATTTCCAAGGATGACGGTTTGACGAAAGAAGTAGAAAAATTTATCCAACAACAAAATGAAGAACAATTTAATGTGTTGGTAATGCGACTGAGAAAGGATTTATATAAATAAAATTTGAACTTGTTAGACAAAGGCGGTTTTGGTGTTAGAGTAACGATGAAAAATTGCATTGGGAGAAATATAATGACAAAAAAGAAAAATGAGATAGCTATCCATAGCTCGGCAGCAGAATATCTGACGTATGTCGCATCTATCGGAGATAATGCGCATAGCATGGAAATGCGCTATGAGGATGAGAATATATGGCTGACGCAGAGAATGATGGCACAGCTTTATGACGTAAGTTTGCCGACAATAAATGAGCATATTAAGAAAATATATGATGATAGTGAGCTTGTTGAGGAAGCAACTATTCGGAAATTCCGAATAGTTCAAACGGAAGGAACAAGACAGGTAAACCGTGAAGTTATCCATTATAATTTGCAGATGATTATCGCAGTCGGTTTTAAGGTAAACAATGAGCGTGCAGTGCGTTTCCGTAAGTGGTCAGGACAAATTGTTAAAGATTATACCATCCAGGGCTGGACAATGGATAAAGAACGTCTAAAAAAAGGTCATATGTTCACAGATGAGTATTTTGAGCGGCAGTTAGAGAACATTCGTGAGATAAGGCTTTCAGAGCGTAAATTTTACCAAAAGATTACTGACCTATATGCTACTGCTTTTGATTATGATAAGGATGCGGGGACTACCAGACGTTTTTTCCAGACCGTACAAAATAAAATGCATTGGGCTGTTCATAGACATACGGCAGCAGAACTTATTGTTGAACGGGCTAATGCGGAGAAGGAACACATGGGATTATCTACATGGGAAGCAGCTCCAAATGGAAAAATTGTAAAAGCTGATGTGTCAATCGCAAAGAATTATTTAAATGACAAAGAAATATCCTATATGGAAAGGATTGTATCTTTATATCTTGATTATGCAGAATTGCAGGCAGAACGTCATATTCCGATGAGTATGGAAGATTGGGCAAAGCGGTTAGATGGTTTTCTGGAATTTAACGGAAACGAGATACTTACAGGTGCAGGTAAGATTAGTGCAGAGCAGGCAAAACTCCATGCAGAAACAGAATTTGAAAAATATCGTATTGTACAAGACAGACTATTTATGTCTGATTACGATAAGTTTTTGATGGAATTAGAAGAAAAAGGAAAACAGAATTTATAAAGTAGGAAACAGCAGAAGATAATAAATGGTGTAAAAATGAGTATTAAATATATTTTTGTGGGAAAAGGGATGCACAATCAGTGTTAGTACTGTATAAGTATTGTCCATATTTCCGTGATTTTGTGGGGATATGTTTTAATTTGATACTCATGTGGAGACTTGTGTGTTGCTACAACAAAAAACTATGTAGAAATCCTTAATTTTAGGCACTTTTTCAAGCATATCGTATTTACAAGTGTGGGCGATAAAATCAGAAATAAAGAGATTAAAAACTGTATCAATGTTTCAGTAGTTGTTGATATAGAGTGTGGGAACACAACAAATTAAATATTGAATTTGAGGGGTACTTGTAAAAAAGTATCCCTTTTTAAGTATGACGGGCATGTCCGTGTTCTGTGGTGCAAGTCCACATAGGCGTAGCTACCGACGAACTTGTAAGCGACTCCCAAGGTTTGCATCGTGAGGTGTGGGCGAGAAGAAGGGATAGCGAAATCGTAGCCCTACGGACAGAAACCCGATAT
>NZ_CAJSYK010000041.1:0-12394 GCF_910574135.1 Anaerostipes faecis
ATTATGCTATCTCTTTTTCAGAGGCACAATAAACCAAGCTATTTTCATAATCCAATAGCTTTTGAAAATTCAAAGCTGCGACTTTGAATCCGAAATGCAGACGAGTCTGTTTTTTGCCATGTGTTGGGATTTTGTCGGCATGATATTTTCTGCGAAGCAGTGAAGGTAATGATTCTACTCCATTTCGGAAATGTGCATACTGCTTGAATTCTTCTGTTTTCATAAAACGAAGTTGTTTTGCTCGATTGACTGCTTTCCAAGACAGTTCTTTTAACGCATTGTTTTGGCGTAAACGTGGTTTGCATTCTGCCAGGTATGGACAGTCTGCACAGTCACATTTTTTAAACAACGCATCACAACGGTCATTGTGCTCATCATAGCGGAACTGATATGGCTTTTTATGATTGATACACTCCAACAGTTCATGCCCATCTTCGCTAAAAATAAACTCTGCAAAAATATCAGCCGGTTTTCTCCCGGTAAAATTCGTAGTGATAAGTCGGATTCTATGTTTAGCAGCTTCGGCAACATTAACCTCACTGCCGTAAGCACCATCGGCAATCAGTAATACTTCCTGTTTATATATCGGTTCCTTGGCTAAATGATCCTTCATGAATTGGCTGTCTCCGTATATGTTTTGTTCGTACGCATAATCGGTGATCAGGCTTTTGTTTTCCCCTACGGTTTCTGTGAGATTTGCTACGTATCCTAAATGTTTACCTCCTGCTTTTTTTCGGAAAGTGGCTTCCGGATCAGATGGATTTAACAACACTTTTGATGGATCCTCTTTTTCCTTTTTTTCACGCAACCTGCGGGTCCCATCGTCATTGAAGATGGTTTGTTCTTTGAGTAAACGTATCAACAGCTGATNTTCGCTGGTATCATCAAAATCTCCTTCGCAGAGTTCCAGAAGTTTTTCGGCATCATGCATTACAACAATTGTTCTTTCGTTAGCATCTAGCTTACGCTGGTGATAGATAAACGCATTGTAATCATCCTTTTCCACATAATGTTTTTGCTTTTCTGGAAGAGTAACCCCTCTGCTAACCATAACTTTTGCTAAATTTGCAGTACAAGTATAGAAAAGCTCTAATAGTGAAAGATTCCGGATATTTGCCGCGATCATCATACTGTCCATTCTCTGCATAGAAGGGGTAAGCCCCATAAATTCAGATATTTCTTTTGATAAAGAGGTAACACATATATGAATCAGGTCAATACCGGTTTCTGTTTCATAAGCAAGGCATCTTGCACGAAATCTACTCAGAGTTCTGTCGCTCAAGGGCTGTTCTTCAAAACTAGTAGTATGAAGAGCATGCTGATACCGTATATCAAACATTAGAGCCTGAACAAGTTCATCATCACTATCACCAAGTGCTTCTTTGAGAATCAATGCACCAACGATGACATTTACGGGAGTATTTGGACGAGAAGCTTTACTACTATACAATACAGAAAATATATCTTCGTTTATGGCAGGAAAAATCCTATCCGAAAAAGTCTTTGCCCATGATTTTTCAAGAAACCTACGTTCTCTTTCTGTCAGGTTAAATGTGCTGTCAGTCAACGACATTTGTTGACTATTATTTGATACAAAAGCCATGCGAATCACCTCGATATTTGATATTTATATTTTACCAAATGTTCGGATGGATTGATATATCGTGTTAAATTTTCAAGGTACAAATTTATATCAAAGGTCAATGACCTTTTGACACCCTAATCCTATGAAACAAAAAAGACTGAGTATCCGACGGATTCTCAATCTACACATAAATAATAATTTATGAGGCAGCTGGCTGGCACGATCGTACTCCTCATACGATATAGCCCCTTTAGCTTTGCGTCACTGCCTTTCGGCAGTTTTGCCTATTTATTTGGTTCTAGCTAAACTATATTTTCATTATAATACAAATTGTCTCTAAAAATCAAATGCTTTTCTGAAATTTCTCGATGATCTTTGCAAAAAGAATCCCTACGATGGTGGAACAGAAAGTCGCAATAATTGCCGGCGCCACAACCGCTGTCGGATTCACGCTTCCGTACTGACTTCGGAATACGATGATATTGACAGGGATCAGCTGTAAAGAAGAAATATTGAGGATCAAAAACATGCACATTTCCCTGGTGGCGACACCCTTGTGCGGATTGATCCTGTCCAAGGCCTTCATTGCCTTGATCCCTGATGGTGTTGCGGCCCATCCAAGCCCCAGGAGATTGGCCACAATATTCGTGCTGATATATTCCTTTGCTTCCTTATCCCTTAATCTCGGAAACAGGAACTTCAAAAATGGCGCTATGAGTCTCTCAAGCTTTTTTACAAGGCCTAAAGAGACCGCTACATTCATAATCCCGGACCATACCCCTACTACCCCAAACATCAGGATACAGAGCTGTACAGCTTCCTTAGAAGAGTCCAAAATCGTATCTGATACGGCATTCAGATTGCCGTTAATACTTCCTATTAATATACCTGCTAAAATTAAGATACTCCATATATAATTGATCAAAGTGAAACTCCTTTTTCGTCCTTAATGTATCCTATTCTCTCCTTCACAAGAATATGCTTCAAAGCCCGGATTTGACAAGCTTTCTGAGGTATGATATTGTTAGGTATAGTAGTTTACTAATTTGCAAGGAGGGAAGCGAATATGAAGAGTACAGGTATTGTAAGGAAGCTTGATGAGCTGGGACGTATTACTTTACCAATTGAGTTAAGACGTAATCTGGATGTGAATGAGAGGGATCCCCTTGAAATCTTCGTTGACGAAGATACGATCATATTGAAGAAGTACAATCCAGCGGACATCTTTACTGGCGAAATGGATGATCTCGTTGAGTACAAAGGCAAGAAAGTTTCAAAGAGTTCTATCATTGAACTGGCGAAACTTGCTGGTTTAAATGTTGCAGAATAAAGCAGTGGGATATAATAAAAGGACATATGCTGAATGATATGTCCTTTTTTGATGTTTTTTTATTCTTTATACCGGAGAAGTTCCTGATAGATGTCTCTTTTGCCTACTCCGCGGTCTTTGGCCACCAACTTCATTGCCTCTTTTTGTGAGAGGCCTTTCCCTAAATAGCGTTGCATATGCTCCATCAGATCAAGTTCCTGAAACTGCTCCTGGCTTTCCTTTTTCAGTTCCTCTAATGTTTTCCCATGAATGATCAGAACACACTCACCCTTTGCCGGATGTTCGGTATAATAGGAGATCACCTCTCTCATCTCAGAGACAAACACCGTCTCATGTTTCTTTGTCAGTTCCCTGCAGACTGTCATTTTCCTGTTCCCCATCGTGCTGTAAAGTTCCTCCAAAGTCTTTAAAAGCCTGTGAGGAGCCTCATACAAAATGATCGTCCGTGTTTCGTCCTTCAGCTGTTCTAAGATCATGGCGCGTTCTTTTTTATCTGGCGGCAGAAATGCTTCAAAACAGAATCTCCTGGTCGGCTGTCCTGAAATAACCAGCCCATTGATCAGGGCACATGCACCCGGCAGGGACGTTACCTGAATGCCGTTTTCATGACACTGTCTCACCAGTTCTTCTCCCGGATCTGAAATGCCCGGAGTGCCCGCATCCGTAATCAGTGCAATGTTTTTACCATCCTCCAGAAGCTTTACAAGATAACGGGCTTTTTCCACGCGGTTGTACTCGTGATAGCTCGTCATCTTTGTCTTAATATCAAAGTGATTTAAAAGCTTAATGCTGTGCCGTGTGTCTTCCGCAGCGATCAAATCTACGGCCTTTAACGTTTCCAGTGTCCGGAATGTAATGTCCTCCAGATTGCCGATGGGAGTTGCGCATAAATATAATTTCCCTGCCATTTAAACCTCCTCAGGTTTCCATCCATAAATTTTATAAATTTCTTCGGTATACTGCCCAGGCTTTTCATAGATGATCAAAGGCGGTTCGACCTTCATCCTGGACTTCCCTCCTTTTACTGCTTCCAGCAAAAAAATATTGGATTCTTTTTCCCTGTAAGGATAGACAAACCGGATTCTTTTGGGCTCCAGGCCGTCATTGATCAAACAGTTAAGGATCTCGGCCAGACGGTAGCTTCTGTGAACCAAAAACAGGCTTCCGCTGTGTTTTAAAAGGACTCTGGCAGCACCGGAAATATCCCGGAATCTGCACAGGATCTCATGCCTTGCGATGGCCTTTGCATCATTTGGATTCTTGAAGCCATGATCATCCACCATATAAGGCGGATTTGAAGTAATGACGTCAAAGCTGTCATGTGAAAAAATCGCAGAAGCCTTTGTAATATCGCCTTCTACGATCTCTATCTTTTCTTCCAGCCCGTTTAATGCAGCACTTCTTGCTGCCATCTCGGCCATCTCACTCTGGATTTCCAGCCCGGTAAAATGTCTCCCGGGTGTCTTTGCTTCCATGAGGATCGGAAGAATCCCCGTTCCTGTGCCAAGGTCCAGCACATTTCCGTTTTTCTTCACTTTTACAAAAGAGGACAGCAAAACCGCGTCCATACCAAAACAAAAGCCGTCTTTTTTCTGGATGATCTGATATCCCTTTATACCCAGATCATCCAAGCGCTCTCCGTCTCCAGGTTTAATTCTCATGATTCTTTTGACTGCCCTTTCCCCGTCTTTTTCTCCCGTTTTTCGGATGATAGTTCAAATCATCCAGCCTGTACTCCACAATTTCCTTATCACCGTTGTCATCTTCTACGATCAGCTTCACATTCTGTCTGAGAATATTGACCCGCTGCACTTCGCCGGTCCGTCCGTCCGCTGTTTTCACTGCGTCTCCGATGCTCGGCAGTTTCTTGTTCAGGTATTCGTATGTTTCCTGTTCATTTTTCAGACAGCACATCAGGCGTCCGCAGACCCCGGAAATCTTGGTAGGATTTAGAGACAGACTCTGTTCCTTTGCCATCTTGATGGAGACCGGGATGAATTCCGACAGATAAGAACTGCAGCACAGTGCCCGTCCGCAGATTCCAATCCCGCCGAGCATCTTTGCCTCATCTCTCACACCGATCTGGCGCAGTTCAATTCTTGTTCTGAAGATTGATGCCAGGTCTTTCACCAATTCACGGAAATCCACACGCCCGTCTGCGGTAAAGTAAAACAGGACTTTATTGTTGTCAAACGTATACTCGGTAGCTACCAGTTTCATCTCCAGTTTATGTTCCCGGATCTTCTGTGAACAGATGGAGAAAGCTTCCTTCTCTTTCTTGAGATTTTCCAGTGCTGCATCTTTATCTTCCCTGGTTGCGATCCTCAGAACCGGTTTTAACTCGTCAGAGACGGCTTCCTTGTCCACTTTCTTCTTGTCCGTTACGACCCTGCCGTATTCCACACCGCGGGCAGTTTCCACAATCACATGATCTCCCTGCTTTATATCAAACTTCTTTGGATCAAAAAAATATACTTTCCCGGCAGTGCGGAACCGCACCCCAACTACTTCTACCATATCTTTCCATTCTCCTTCATCGTAAGAAGCAACATCTCCATCGTCACTTCAAAATTCACGTTCGCATTCAAGCGTACTCTGGCCTTCTGAATCTCGTCCATGATATGGGTAAGGCCCTCAAATGTAATATAGATTTCCTGCTCTTTAAGCTGGCGGTACTTGTCCTTGAAAATCAGAAGATTCACAGATCCCGTTGTCTTGAGGATCAGCATGTCTCTGTACCAGTCTGTCATAATATCAAGAAAATCATAAATCTGTTCTTTATATTTTGTCAATGTCTTTAAGTAAGAAATCATCTCATGAAGCTCCATATGATGTATATAACCAAGCATTCCCAGCGCCTCGTTCAGCATCTCGTGGAACTCTTTGGTCGTAGCTACATGGATGGCCTTTCCAAGGTTGCCCAGTGAAAACGATACTGCAAATTCGATCATATCCTCATCTGCCTGTATGTGTTCCTTCAGGTAAGCCCTGATCTGATCTTCCGGGACGGTTCCCAGAGACATACATACACATCTGGATAATATCGTCTCCAGCAGACGGTCTTTGTTGTTTGTCAGCAGCAGGATCACTGCATACTCCGGCGGCTCTTCCAATGTCTTTAACAGTGCGTTCTGAGCCCCTACATTCATACGGTCTGCATCATCCACAATGTATATTTTGTAATTGCTGCTGTACGGCTTAATGTCTATGGTCTCATTAATCCCCTGTCTGATCTCATCCACGCGGATCTCGTATTTTTCATGTGTTATATAGATCAGATCCGGATGGTTTCCCGTATCCGCCTGGCGGCACGGGGTACATTGACCGCAGCCTTCGTGTGTCTCACAGAGCAGAGCTTTTGCAAAGGCTTTTGCCAATGTCATCTTTCCCGATCCGTCTTCTCCATTCAGTAAATATGCATGCGAAATCTGTCCGGTCTGAATGGCTTCTTCAAAATGCTGTATGATCTTCTTATGTCCAACCACGTTATCAAAACTCTTCATCTCATCCTCTTCCATCCCTATGAAATCAATACCCTGCCGGTTCGTCTTTTTACATTACATCCGGTTTGTCTCTCTTGTCAGGGCGTCATCAACTGCTACTTTTATCTGACGGTGAATTTCCTCAATGGAGTTTCTCCCGTCGATCTTAACCATCCTGTTTTTATCTCTTTCGGCTAACAGCCTGTATCCTTCCACCACTTTCCTGTGAAATTCCAGCTTTTCTGATTCCATACGGTCCAGCTCTGCCTGCTGTTTCTTTCTTCCGATGCCGGTCTCTGCATCCACATCAAGCAGGATCGTTATATCCGGCATAGCATTTCCCACTGCAAACCGGTTTACTTCATATACCAGATCAACACCCAGTCCCCTTGCAATTCCCTGATATACGGCCGAAGATTCTATGAAGCGGTCACAGATGACTACTTTTCCCTGGTCCAGAGCAGGCTGTATGACTTCCTCCACTAACTGGGCCCTGGCCGCAGCGTATAAAAGAAGTTCTGTCATATGTCCCATGTTTTTATAATCCCTGTTGAGGATCACTTCACGGATCGCTTCGCTTATAACCGTACCTCCTGGTTCCCTGCATACTATTATATCATACCCCTTCTGCAATAAGTAGACTCTTAATAAATCAATCTGTGTAGATTTCCCGGCACCGTCCGGCCCTTCCATCGTTATAAATATTCCCATCTCAAACCCTTTCATCCACTATGTATATCCGGCCTTCCGACAGGCCGATCAGATTCATCTTCTGTTCCTGGTACTCATTAATTTTCTGCACTATTTCTCCTGAAATCCTCTCTCCCGGCACCGCCAGCGGTATGCCCGGAGGATATAAAAATATAAAATCCGCACTGATCCCTCCAAGTGATTCGGCAGGACTCACCAACTTTCTCCCTCTTATCTTTGCCTCGTAAGGTGTCATAACCTGCTCAGTGGCAGGAATAGCAGCCAGTCCCGGATTTTGAACATGGTGCAGGCTTTCATCTGTTTCCAGAAATGCCTCACACAATTTATCCAATGCCTCTTTTGTATCACAAATACTCGTCATGGCAGTGACATAGGATATTTCGGACATCTCCAACTCTATCCCATACTCACCCCTCAAAATATGAAACAGCTCTTTGCCGGTAATCTTTGTATCGCCGGTCGAAACAACGATTTTTCCCGGATCATCTGTCTTTAAGAGCTTCAGGTGTCTCATAGCTTTAAGCCTGGCCCGGATATCCATTAGATTCCGAACATAGTCATCAAACAAGTCCGGGCTGTCAGCACATTTCCTGACACAGTAATCAATACTGGCCATCAAAATATAAGACGGGCTGCTGCTCTGAAATGTAGATAAAGCCTGCTGAATCTCCCTGGTGCCTATCCGGGAACTGCATATGTGCAGAAGTCCGGTCTGAGTAAGGGAAGGCAGCGTCTTATGCAGACTCTGGATCACTGCATCTGCTCCCTGGGATACTGCGCTCTCCGGAAATCCACTGTGAAATACAAAATGTGCTCCGTGAGCCTCATCCACGATCAAGGGAATCCCCTCTTCATGAAGAACCTCAGCAATCTGCCTGATATCAGACACGATCCCTTCATAAGTAGGGGAAACGATAACAGCGGCTTTAATGCCATTTTCCCTGCCCAGTATGTCCTGCACCTGGCTTTTAGTAATCCCCATACAAATATTCTGCTCTATTTTGGGATATAAATAAACCGGCCTTAATCCAAGCATGGAAATTGCATGATATACGGACTTGTGGCAGTTCCTGCTGATAAGAATCTTATCTCCCAGTCGACAGGACGCAGCCACAGAAGCTAAAATGCCTCCGGTGGTGCTGTTGATCAGAAAATAACTTTCCTTACTTCCATATATATGTTGGACATACTCCATTGATTCTTTAATCATCCCCTCGGGATGATGCAGATCGTCAAAGCCGCTGATCTCTGTAGTGTCAAGCGCAAACAGAGATCCCCCTCTCATAATGTCCTGTTTCTGCCTTTTGTGACCAGGCATATGGAACGGATACATCCCTTCTTTATCTAATTGTCTTAATTTTTCAAATATAGGATATTTCATAAATTGTTATTAAGCCTCATTTTATCCTATTTTATCATACACACCGTAGATATTCCACGACATTTTAAAGTGTGACAAGGTATTTTAGGAAAAAGAAAAAAGCCCTGATAAAAATCAGAACTTTTAGATGCCCAGAGCCGGAATCGAACCAGCGACACGAGGATTTTCAGTCCTCTGCTCTACCGACTGAGCTATCTGGGCTTGGGTATTGATTTTACTTTAGTCCGCGTACAAAATCTCAAAAGCTATGCTTTTGAGATCACGGCGTTACCGCCTATATAGAAACATTTATCAACAACTCCGAATATAAATATCCAGCCCTGTTGATAAATATTTCTATGCACGCTCTGAACGCTAATGGAAGTTGCGGGGGCCGGATTTGAACCAACGACCTTCGGGTTATGAGCCCGACGAGCTACCAGACTGCTCCACCCCGCGCTAAAATGGTGGGAGAAGGATTCGAACCTTCGAAGGCGTTGCCAACAGATTTACAGTCTGCCCCCTTTGGCCACTCGGGAATCCCACCATATACATATATATTATACCATTTCAGCATAAAACTCAAACATAAAATTACGTTTATAACATAATTTATGAGAGCCGTTGACCGGACTTGAACCGGTAACCTGCTGATTACAAATCAGCTGCTCTGCCAATTGAGCCACAACGGCTGACAAAAATGGGACCAATAGGGCTCGAACCTATGACCCTCTGCTTGTAAGGCAGATGCTCTCCCAGCTGAGCTATGATCCCAAATTTATATTATAAATCCTCCTAAAAAGGAAAAAACGACCCGGATGGGAATCGAACCCACGACCTCCGCCGTGACAGGGCGGCGCTCTAACCGGCTGAGCCACCGGGCCAAATCTTTACAAAATAATCTATGTACCTTCAAAACTACATACAGAACCTTTCATCAAACATCTTCCTTACCTTCTCTTGGTTAAAGCCTCGACCGATTAGTAACAGTCAGCTCCATACGTTGCCGTACTTCCACCTCTGCCCTATCTACCTCGTCGTCTTCAAGGGGTCTTACTAGATTACTCTATGGGAAATCTTATCTTTAGGGGGGCTTCACGCTTAGATGCCTTCAGCGTTTATCCCTTCCAGACTTGGCTACTCTGCTATGCATTTGGTAATACAACAGATCCACCAGTGGTCCGTCCATCCCGGTCCTCTCGTACTAAGGACAGCTCCTATCAAATTTCCTCCGCCTGCGCCGGATAGGGACCGAACTGTCTCACGACGTTCTGAACCCAGCTCGCGTACCGCTTTAATGGGCGAACAGCCCAACCCTTGGAACCTGCTACAGCTCCAGGATGCGATGAGCCGACATCGAGGTGCCAAACCACTCCGTCGATGTGAACTCTTGGGAGTGATAAGCCTGTTATCCCCAGGGTAGCTTTTATCCGTTGAGCGATGGCAATCCCACGTTATACCACCGGATCACTAAGTCCTACTTTCGTACCTGCTCCACCCGTCGGTGTCACAGTCAAGCCTTCTTCTGCCTTTGCACTCTGCGAATGGTTTCCGTCCATTCTGAGAAGACCTTTGAGCGCCTCCGATACCCTTTCGGAGGCGACCGCCCCAGTCAAACTCCCCACCTGACATTGTCCCCCAACCAGATCATGGCTGTTGGTTAGAAATCCAATACTGCAAGGGTGGTATCCCAACAGTGACTCCAAAAGGACTGGCGTCCTTCTTTCTCAGTCTCCCACCTATCCTGTACATGCAGTACCGAATCCCAGTATCAAGCTGGAGTAAAGCTCCATGGGGTCTTTCCGTCCTGGCGCAGGTAACCAGCATCTTCACTGGTATTTCAATTTCACCGGGTGTGTTGTTGAGACAGTGCCCAAATCATTACGCCTTTCGTGCGGGTCGGAACTTACCCGACAAGGAATTTCGCTACCTTAGGACCGTTATAGTTACGGCCGCCGTTTACTGGGGCTTAAGTTCAGACCTTCGCGCCTATGCGCTAAGCCCTCCCCTTAACCTTCCAGCACCGGGCAGGCGTCAGCCCATATACTTCACCTTGCGGTTTTGCATAGACCTGTGTTTTTGCTAAACAGTTGCTTGGGCCAATTCTCTGCGGCCAGTCTTACCTGGCACTCCTTCTCCCGAAGTTACGGAGTCATTTTGCCGAGTTCCTTAACAACACTTCTCCCGTCGGCCTTAGGATTCTCTCCTCATCCACCTGTGTCGGTTTACGGTACGGGCACATAAAAAACAATAGCGGCTTTTCTTGACAGCTGGGGGCCTGGGCTTCCCTACTTTTGTTCGGTCCGCGTAACGCCTTTGCCTTGCATGGGGGATTTGCCTCCCATACGGCTACTTCGCTTGCACCAGTCTTTCCATTCCTGGCTCCCATTTCCCTTCTGTGTCCCCACAGTTCTGTTTTTATGTGGTACTGGAATCTCAACCAGTTATCCATCGACTACGGCTCTCGCCCTCGCCTTAGGTCCCGACTTACCCAGAGCAGATCAGCTTTACTCTGGAAACCTTAGATATTCGGCCGGAAGGATTCTCACCTTCCTCTCGCTACTCATTCCGGCATTCTCTCTTCTAAGCAGTCCACCACTCCTTTCGGTATGGCTTCATCCCGCTTACAATGCTCCTCTACCAATGTATTTCTACATTCCACAGCTTCGGTGTCGTGTTTTAGCCCCGGACATTTTCGGCGCAGGATCTCTCGACTAGTGAGCTATTACGCACTCTTTCAATGTATGGCTGCTTCTAAGCCAACGTCCTAGTTGTCTTTGAAATCCCACATCCTTTTCCACTTAACACGTACTTTGGGACCTTAGCTGGTGGTCTGGGCTCTTTCCCTTTCGACTGTCCAACTTATCTCGTACAGTCTGACTCCCATCAATCATCTGACTGGCATTCGGAGTTTGATATGTTTTGGTAAGCTTTGACGCCCCCTAGACAATTCAGTGCTCTACCTCCAGCAGACTTTGATGAGGCTAGCCCTAAAGCTATTTCGAGGAGAACCAGCTATCTCCGGGTTCGATTGGAATTTCTCCGCTATCCACACCTCATCCCCACCCTTTTCAACGGATGTGGGTTCGGTCCTCCACTTCCTCTTACGGAAGCTTCAACCTGGACATGGATAGGTCACCCGGTTTCGGGTCTGCCCTCACTGACTNGACCTTAAGTCCTTAACCTTGCCAGTACGGGCAACTCGCCGGACCGTTCTACAAAAAGTACGCAGTTCCCCATCTAAAGGGGTTCCACAGCTTGTAAACATAGGGTTTCAGGTTCTCTTTCACTCCCCTCCCGGGGTCCTTTTCACCTTTCCTTCACAGTACTATGCGCTATCGGTCACTAAGGAGTATTTAGCCTTACGGGGTGGTCCCCGCTCATTCCCACAAGGTTTCTCGTGTCTCGTGGTACTCTGGATCCTGCTAGGGTACTTCTGACTTCGGATACGGGGCTTTCACCCTCTCTGGCCGGCCTTCCCAGGCCGCTCTCCTGTCATACATAATCCCATGTCGCAGTCCGAACCCCAGAATGCACGCATTCTGGTTTGGGCTCTTTCCATTTCGCTCGCCGCTACTTTGGAAATCGAGGTTTCTTTCTCTTCCTCCGGGTACTTAGATGTTTCAGTTCCCCGGGTTCCCCACGTATGGCTATGGATTCACCATACGCTGACGGAGGGATACTCCGCCGGGTTTCCCCATTCAGAGATCTGCGGATCAAAGGATATTTGCTCCTCCCCGCAGCTTATCGCAGCTTATCACGTCTTTCATCGGCTCTTAGTGCCAAGGCATCCACCCTACGCTCTTTCTACTTTAACCATAGAACGGACGATAGTTGTTCTATCATCCTCATTGTCATCTAGCGTGATGACAACGGGTAATTCGTTTTGTTTGATGTCTTGTCATTTCTTATAAAAAATAACTTTT
>NZ_CAJSYK010000042.1:0-12318 GCF_910574135.1 Anaerostipes faecis
AAGGCATAGCTTCCTCTATGTCCAACGTTTATGCCCTTTTTTGCCAAATCTCTATTCCTGCACGATATTCAGTTTTCAAATTTCAGTTAGAATCTCATTCATTGAGATTCCGAGAAGTTATTGTAGCATATGCGCGGCTACAACCGCCCAGATACTCACAGGTCCTAATAAAAATCCAATGGCAGAGCCGGCGGCAAACACAATCGTCCCTAAAAGTGTCATTTTTTTCAGAGACACAAAGTCACCCAGAGATCCATAGATTACACAGACGATACCGAGTGCGATTCCCGGAAGAGATGTAATGAGAGATGCCAGTTCCGGTGTTCCCAGCTGCTGTCCGATATTTACAAAGATCATTCCGAATGCCTGCTGTTCAAGAATGCCGAAAATAAAGATGATCAGCACCAGCGGAATCGCTCGTTTTGCCATTCGGTTCATTTTTTCAAATTCCGGGGTTCCCTCTGCCGGTACCGGAATACCTGTTGTTTTCAAATTCGTATTAGACATTTTTCATACCATACCTTTCAACTGTCTTTTTCATATTGTTTCTTAACATTTGATATTTGCAGCCCGCTCCACATAGCGTCTGCGGAAACACTCCACATCGACGTCAACGCACACAGCCGCATTTTTTGTCTCACTCAATGTACCGTCATAGTCCACGACCGTAGCGCCGATCGTAAGTGGACTGGAGATCTCTACATCAACAAACGCTTCTTTTGTCTCAAAAAGCTCCGGCTCCATGAGATACATGGCTGCGGAAGGATCGTACATCTTGACTCCCTCTTCCACATGTCCGCCGTCATAGGAACGAAACAGAGAGCTGATCATGGTTCCTGCCTCCCCGCTCTTTTCAAGCTCCTCGAGATCTTCCGCGGTCAGCCTTGCTTTTCTTCCGATATCCAGGCCTACCATTGTGATCGGAATCCCGGAGCGGAATACGATCTTTGCCGCCTCCGGATCAATGGTCACATTAAACTCTCCATAGATTCCAATGTTTCCTCTCTCGGTGGAACCTCCCATCATAATAATTTCCTCAATTTTTTCTTTCACTTCCGGAAATGTCTGAATCAGCAGCGCAATGTTTGTCAGCGGCCCAAGAGTGAGGATTGTCACCTTCTCCCCGGCTTCTTTCAGTATGCGGTATTCACTCAGAACTGCATTCTCTTCTAATAAAAGTTCTTTCTTAGGTTCAGGGAATTCAAATCCGCCCATTCCTGATTGTCCATGGGCATTCGTTGCAAAACGGTTATCCCTCAAAAGCGGAGCCGCCGCACCTTTTGCCACTGGAACATCTTTTTTAAGGAATGTAAGAAGTTTTAAAGCATTATTTGTCGTATGCTCGATGCCGACATTTCCTGATACACTGGCGATGAGTCTTACATCCACAGACGGCTCGGACAGCATGACAGCAATCGCTGCCGCATCATCAATCCCGGGATCTGTGTCAATGATTACTATTCTAGGTTTCATGGTTTCCTCCTAATATGTTTATTCTTCCGCAAACCTCTCTGCCTCATCCCTTTTTGGGATCGACGGAGCCGCACCTTTTACAGCCACTGCCATTGCAGACGCTTTTGCGGCCATATCAAGTGATTCTTTCACTGATTTCCCCTGTAATATGCAGGACATGAAATAACCCGTAAATGTATCTCCTGCCGCTGTGGTATCTACTGCCTTCACTTTATAGGCTTTCTGCACTGCCGTCCCCTCGGTTCCGGCATACACAGAGCCTTTCTCTCCCAGTGTCAGAATGATCTCCGCGTGCGGGAACTGTTTTCTCAGCCGCTTCAATAATATTTCTTTGCCGGCATCCCGTGCAGCCCGGACAAGGACCCTCGCCTCTACTTCATTCAGTATAAAACAGTCGATATGGTCCAAGTTTATCTCGAATATTTTTTCATTCATCGGAGATGGGTTCAGGACGATCTGCATTCCTCTTTCTCTCGCTTTTTCTACAATATATGGAATCTCACTGATCTCATTTTGGAGGACCAGACAGTCGCCTGCATCAAAATTTTTCAGTACCTGATCCGCCGTCTCTCTTGTCACCGCCTGATTTGCACCGCCGTACAATATGATGCAGTTATCTCCGTTTTTGTCCTTCTGAATGACCGCATTTCCTGTCCGGACATCCTCGCTTACCTTTAAATATCTGGTATCAACACCGGCGTCGCAGAGGAGTTCTCCCAAGAATTTTCCGTCCGTGCCGATCACTCCGGCATGGTAAACGTCTCCTCCGGCTCTTGAAAGAGCAATGGACTGATTCAGTCCTTTTCCTCCAGGAAAAACTTCCAGTGATTCTGAAGAAAGAGTCTCTCCCTTCTCTGCAAAATGGTTCACACTATATACATAATCAATATTCAAAGAACCAAAATTAAGTATTTTCATAATTCCCTCACTCACTCGTTGTTCTTCGGGATTTCAATGCCGTCTCATAAATTTTTCGGCAGTCATCCCGGTTCAGTCTTTTTATGCCTCCAATGCTGTCATCTTCCCCGCGGAAAGCAATCCGGTCAAGCATCTGTTCCACCCCGTCTGTCGGAACCTGAAACTCCTCAAACGACACCGGCATTCCCATTGTGCGGAAAAATTCTTCTGTTTTTAAGATTCCTTCGTATGCGGCCTCCAGCGTATTCTTCCTATTCCATTTCACACCGAATACTTCCCCGGCGTAGCGGGCAAACCGTTCCGGTGCTTCTCTATATACATATCTCATCCAGGAACCCATGATAATAGAAAGTGTGGCTCCATGGGGAGTGTCATACAGAGCACTCAGTTCATTTCCGATCTCATGGACTGCCCAATCCTGTACCCGTCCGACCCCCACCGTATCATTATGTGCGATCGTACTGATCCACATGATCTCTGCCCGGTAAGAGTAATTGTCCGGCTCCGCAAGAACCTTCGGTCCAATCTCGGCCAATGTTTTGAGAATTCCTTCTGCCATTCTGTCAATCACTCCGACCTCTCCATCCGGCGTAAAATATCTCTCGCACACGTGGGAGAACATATCCGTCACCCCGCATGCAGTCAGAAATTTCGGGAGTGAATAAGTTAGCTCCGGATTCATAAATGCAATGGCCGGACGAATGACCGGATGACTTGCCAGAAGTTTCATGCCAAGCTCCGTATTGTTGATGACACTTACTTCGCTGGATTCACTTCCCGCCGCTGGATAGGTGAGGATCACACCTGTCGGAAGAGATTTCCCGGGAACTTCGGCTCCCGTAAAAAAATCCCACACATCTGTGTCCGCCACGGCTCCAAGCCCGATTGCTTTCGCAGAATCGATGACACTGCCTCCGCCGACGGCAAGGATCATATCCACCTTCTCTTTCCTGGCGAGATGAATACCTTCTCTTACAAGAGACAGTCTGGGATTCGGCACCACACCGCCCAGTTCCAGGATTCGAATCCCGTGAAGCCGCAGCTGTTCTTTGACACTGCCGAGGAGTCCGCTGTCACTTAATCTTTTCCTGCTGCCGTAATGAATCAGGACTTTTCTGATCCCCATCTGTTTTAATTCTTTTCCTATCCGGTTATGTGCATCTTTTCCAAATACAAACCGGGTTCCAATCCCTATGCTGAAATCCTGAAGCATGGTCAAACTCCTTTCCTCAAAATGTTTAGAATCTCAGAAACATTGTGTGCACAGTGTTCTGGAGTGTATGCACAAAGTTTTTTTGTATCTCCGTCTCCATATGTGACTCCGATACAGTGAATTTTATTTTCATGTGCAGCCTTTATATCACTCCATGTATCCCCGACATAGACGTATTGACTTTTCTTCATGCCTGAACACTTCATCACATATGAAATCATCTCACTTTTAGACTTCTCCCTTCCCGGAAAGGAATCCGGGGAAATCCAGCCGTCAAACAGCTTCCCCCAGTCCTTTTTTAATAGGATCCGTTCCAATGCTTCTTTGGGTTTCATGGTAACAATATAATGTAGAATTCCTTTTTCTCTGGTCTTCTGAAGAAGTTCTCTGATACCGGGATAGAATTCTGTATGTTGATACCCATTAAACATACGGTAGTGCACCCGCACCAGGGATTCAAACTCTTCATATTTTTCGCTTTCCGGAGGGGGGACGATCTGGTCAAAAACCTCCTTCACAGATTTTCCCAGATTGCTGTCTTCACTGATGAAAGCCTCCGGCAGCTCCCCGCCGCATTTTTTAGCAGCATATTGCAGAGAATCCCACACATCTTTGCCCGTATAAGCTAAAGTGCCGTCAAAGTCCCACAAGATCATTTTGTACATCATCACTTATAATTCTTAAGCGTCTTATACAGCAGATCCATGAATCCCGGGAAATCCAGTTCCAGGGCTGCTTCCGCATTCGGCGCTTCTCCTCTGAAATCCATCTGAGGTTCTCTGCACAGATCTACAGCCGGTTCCACACCTCTTAGATGCCGGTAATCACATACAGTCATTCCTCTCGTCAGTTCGCCCTTTAGCTCGATATCAATATGCATGTCAGCCGCCTTGATAAGAGACGGATCGATCAGCCATGCCACTGCACAGGCATCGTGCATATTGGCCCCTGAAAGCGATGCGCTCTTTATTGTGGTATCAATAAAAAATTCTGTCAGATCTGCCGCAAAGTGTGCCGCCTTCGTTCCTATCTCCCGGAACTTTTTCACATGTTCGGCGGTCAGGCAGCATTGTCTGGTCAGATTGATTCCGGACATTTTCACATGCATTCCTGAGTTAAACACCCGGTATGCCGCTTCCGGATCTACATAGATGTTGAATTCTGCTGCCGGAGTCCAGTTTCCATAGGTCACAGAGCCTCCCATAATGCTCAGTTCTTTGACCCGTTCAACGATCTTTGGTTCCCGGTTGATGGCTGCCGCAATATTTGTCAGAGGACCTGTGGCAATCAGTGTCACATCATCTGTGTTCATCACTGTCTCCACAATAAAATCAACTGCATGCTTATCCTGCGCTTTTACGGACGGCTCCGGAAGCACAGGGCCGTCAAGTCCTGTCTCACCGTGAAACTGCGGCGCGGTCACCAGGGGTACGGTTGTAGGGCAGGAATGTCCCGCGAAAACAGGGATATCTGTCCTCTCCAGTACTTCCAGCACCTTCAGTGCATTTTTTGTCACGTTTTCCAAGGTGCAGTTTCCGCCGATCGTAGTGATGCCAAGCACATCTAAATTCTGCACTGCAAGCATCATGGCAAAGGCATCGTCATGTCCCGGGTCACAATCTAAAATCACTTTTTTCATATTTTTTCTCCTTTATCCTTTGATCTATACTCATCCAGAAATCGCTGCAGCTGTTCTTGATCCGGGGAAGTTCTCGCACCCTTCTTTGCTACGGCATAACCGGATACTGCATTCCCTGTGATCAGGCATTCCTTCAGGGATTTCCCCTCCAGCACCGCACTGATAAATCCGGCATTGTAGACATCACCTGCACCGACCGTATCCTCTACCTTTACCGGAAAAGCAGGCGCCGCCGTCTTTTCTTTCTCAGTAAATCCGTAGGAGCCTTCTGCGCCGTTCCTCACGATCACGGTCCGGCTCCTGTTTACAAACGACTCAGCATTGGCTCTCCAGTCCATCTCTCTGCCAAGATAGGCAAATTCATCGGTGCCGGAGCCAAGCAGATAGTCTGTATATTTAATGATCTGCCGCACTGCTTTTTCGTATTCCGGATCAAGGATGCCGTTGTCCACCCTCAGATTTAAGTCAAAAGAAGTAGGAACCCCTGCCTCATACGCTTTCTTAAAAATCCGGATTACTGTATCGCGGGCAGAGGTATCATATGCCAGCGACATTCCTGAGGAGTGGACCCAGTTCGCCTTTTGAACCTTTTCAAATGACACTTTATCCGCATCCAGCGTCTTAAATGCCTGATCCACTCTCGGCCATCCCCACAGATACCGCTCTCCGTTTTCATCGATGAACGCAAACACTCCGACCGTATTTAATTCCGGCTCAATGATCAGGCCGGAGATATCCACGCCCTCTTTTGAGAGATCATTCTTTACATACCTTCCATACTGGTCTTCCCCGACGGAACCGACAAAACCTGTTTCGACTCCAAGTCTTGCCAAAGCCACTGCCGTGTTGGCGGAAGTCCCTCCTCCCTGAATAGATGGCTCCGGGTATTCAACCAAAGTCCTCTCTTTATTGAGGAACTTAGGATAAGGTACGATAATGTCGACGGTGGCATCGCCGACCACCATCACCTCAGGCATTCTGTGCAGCCTCGATAAACGCTTTCACTTTAGCCGGATCTTTGCAGCGTTCGGTATCCGCACGCTCGTCATCATAGTTTGTCATAGTAAAGGAGTCCACTCCATATGGGTGTGTAATGTAGATGGCTTCCGCTACATTGTCTGCATCCAGACCGCCTGCGATGATACATGGTACATCCGTGCTTTCGATGATCGCTTTGTCAATCTCACGGTCGTGGGTGAGGCCTGTTGCACCGATATCTCCCGCAGACGGCGCCTTCGTGTCAATCAGGAAGAAATCTGACACCGGTTCATAGTCTCTGATATACTGCATGACTTTCTGTTCCTCAAGCGGTACTCCCGCCAGAACCGGGATCGCCTGCATGATCTTAAGGCCAGGGAATCTGTCTTTGAGTTCCTGTACCTGAGCCGGTGTGATGCCCTCAATATCTCCTGATAAGTGCATAACGTCCGGTAATGCTTCTTTAAGATCTTCTGTGATCTCATCGATATCTTCTGATACCGTCAGACCAATCCTCACCGCTTCCGGCTGCACCCCTTCAAAAATTTCTCTTGCGCGCTCACAGGAAAGCTGCCCCGGAGTCCTTTTGATCTTTCCATAGGATACTCCCAGGTGGTGTCCTCCCATTTCAACAACCATCCTTGCATCCTTCACTGTCCTGATCCCATAAATCTGAATAATCACGTCTGCCATTTCTTTATACCTTCCTTTCGTCTTCCAATGCTTCCATAAATGCTTCTGTAGTAAAAACAGTTTTTTTCAACCCTGCCCCCTGTGCCACTTTCGTGACCGGAGGAGGAGCAACAAAACTTTTCTTTAATATCTCCGTCTGGGCAAACACCTCTTCGGCCCTGCCGTCCAGTATCACCTCCCCTCCGCACATGACGATGATCCGCCTAAAACTGCTGACTACAAATTTCATATCATGAGAAATGGTAATGCATAACTTCCCTCTCTCTTTCAATGCCTTGATAATGCTGAGCAGTCTTTGATTTCCCTGCACATCCTGCCCGCAGGTAGGCTCATCGAAAATCAGCACATCCGGATCCATCATCAGCACCGCGCCTATGGTACAAAATTTTTTCTCTGACGGCGTCAGGTCAAACGGATGCATATCCAGTTTTTCCGACATTCCCACAAGCTCAGCGACCCATTCGTTTCTTCTTTTGATCTCTTTCTCTGGCATTTTGATCTGCCTGGGACCGAATTCAAATTCTTTTCTGACAGATTCCAGAAACAGCTGATCATCCGGGTTTTGAAATACATAGCCGACTTTCTTTGACCACTGTGCAGTGGACCGTGTCTCAATGTTCTCTCCATCGATCAGAACTTCCCCGGACGTGGGTCTTAAGATTCCGTTAAAATGTTTTACAGCCGTGGTCTTTCCCGCTCCGTTCTGTCCGATGATGGCTACTGGCTCCGTCCCGCCGATGACCAGATTTATCCCCTTTAATACTTCACCTCCGGACGGATAAGAATAGTGAAGATTTTTTAATTCAATTTGCATCTGTCAAGCACCTCCCTCACCATTTCGATGGCCGGCCCCTCAGCAATCTCAATGTCCCGGTCTGTATACTGTTTTTCTTTTAAGGCCCTTGTTATTTCCACATAATCCGGTATGCCGACTCCATGCTGCATGATTTCCGGATCTCCAAATATTTTTTTCGGTTCATCCAGCGCCGCGGCTCTCCCTTTTTCAAGGACGAGGATCTTGTCCGCGCACCGTGCCACTCGTTCCATATCGTGATCCGCCATGATGACAGTGACACCTTTTTTATTCAGTTCTTTCACAATATCAAAGATTTCTTCGCTCCCCGCCGGGTCAAGCTGTGTCGTACATTCGTCTAAAACGAGAATCTCCGGTTCCATGATAAAAGCAGAGCCGAACGCCACTCTCTGCACCTGTCCCCCGGATAATTCCAGAGGATTCTTGTCAAGGATATGGTCGATCCGCATGAGTTTTGACACAAACTCTACTTTTTCCATCATCATTCTTCTGGATACTCCCCGGTTTCCAAGTCCATATGCAAGTTCTTCAGCGACAGTTCCTGCAGTATAGGACAGCTGGTTAAACGGATTCTGAAATACGAACCCAATCTTTTGGGACAGCTCTGCAATGGTGCTTTCTCCCGCGGATATCCCATCCACGATCACCCGGCCCGACATTTTCCCCGTAAAATAATGAGGAATGAGTCCCGCCAGAGCGCTGCACAGGGTGGATTTCCCTGATCCGTTGGCACCGATAACACAGAAGAAATTTCCTTCTTCCACCTGAAAGCTGATGTTTTTCAGGGCCTTTTGTTTTGTCTGCCTGTATTTAAAAGAAAAATCTTTGACTTCTAATATGATTCTGCCCATTTGCACTCCTCTTTTTTATATAAAATCAAGTTTTGTCAAAACGGCGGCCGACACAGCCGCAATAAAAAATGTGGTTAAGAAAATATTCACCGCTCTGTCTGTCCGGGTTTTGCAGACTTCAACATAAGCCGTGGGCTTTACCCCTGCAATTCCAAATCCTCTTGTCTCCAGCGTCATGCCTCTTTCCTGGGCATCCGTAAGGGATGACATGATGACCGGTCCAAGCAGCGGAATATAGGCTTTTATCCGGCCTGTGATTCCCCCTCCGGTCTCCACCCCTCTGGCTTCCTGTGCTTCACGGATCACAGACATTCTTCTCTGCATCTGCGGGACAACATTTAAACTTGCCAGCACCAGATATCCTGCTTTGGGCGGCATCCCGCTTTCCGTCAGCGCAGCTACCAGTTTCCCCGGATATGTTGTTTTGTTCATAATATAGAAGGTTCCCAGAAACACCAGAAGCGTACTGATAATCTTCAGCGCATAGCGGACTCCTTCCAGTCCCACTTTTGCAAATCCAAGGTCTGCAATAAATATAACATTGCCCGGGTGATAACAGCCCTGAATAAACAGCAGCATAGCTGTGACTGGTATTCCGAATCCAAACATAATTTTTGCAAAATCCTTTAAGATCCCTGCCAGCCATGCCGCCCCAAACAGCCCTGCGATAACTGCCAGTCCGAGCCGCGGGCCGGGAGAGATCAGAGTTCCGAGTCCAAGGGAAAATATTGCGAAGATTTTGGTCATCGGGTTCAGTCGTTCTATTACCGTATTTTTCGGTATAAATGTATTTGATATCGTTGCCATCCCTGCCTCCTGTACGTAAATGTCTTCCTCTTATTTAATCGCCGTCTTCCTCATCGTCCGTATCAGCCGCATACTGGCTTAAAAATCTCTTAGGAATCTTCTGAATGATGACAAAAGCTATGAGAAATGTAATTCCCTTATCGATCAGATTTTCAATCATAGACGTGGATAATACAGAGGCCGCAATGTTTTTCGTAGCCGCAATCAATGTTGCCGTCAGCACAGAAGTTCCTGTCACACCTGCCGACCCGCCATATACAAAGATCGTGATCACCGAGGCAGAAACCGTATTGACAAACGTACACGCAAGCCATGTGAGAACCGCTCCCCAGACTTTTTTAAAAAATCCCGCTTTCACCATACATCCCGTCACAACAGCGCACATTATACTTACAATGGAATAAGGCAGATATACGGGATTCGCCGCCATAGCCAGAAATACATTTGTCAACAGCCCGCACAGCGCGGCGACCCACACGCCGGACAGACAGGCAACGACAACAGTTCCGATCATGTCCAAAAACAGCGGCAGCTTCAACGCGGAGCACAGCGTACCGCCGATCAGGTTAATGCCCACCGCGATCGGAATCAGCACCAAAGACTTGGTCGAAAATTGAGACTTGATCCTTTCTGTAAACGTGACTTTTTTCTCACTCATAATGTATCCTCCTTTTTTCATATATGGCGATGTCTGTTTCAGCTGATTTCTTTCGTCTGATGTCCTAGGAAACTATTTTCCGAAATCATTTTCTTTATTTAAAATTAACACTGCTCTCACAGTTTGTCAACATTTTTATCACTTAATGTTACTTTTTCTGTTTTTTCCGCCAGAACCCTTGTTTATTTTGCACACCCCGACATATTGACAGATATTCTTTCTTTGTCTATTATGGAATGTAGTATAATGTTGGAGGAATTTTATGAACATAAAGGAAATCGCACAGCTGGCAGGCGTCTCTGCCTCAACCGTTTCAAAAATTGTCAACCAAAAAGATGAAAGCATCAGCAGCGAAACAAGGGAACGGGTTTTAAAGATCGTTAGAGAGTATAATTACACTCCTTACGCAGCTGCCACTGCTTCCCCGGCAAAGACATGGATTTTGGGCATCCTGCTCCGGTCTTCTGTTTCTTTGGACTCCACGCTGGACGGAATCATTCAGACCGCCCAGGCAAACGGATACAGCACCCTCGTATATAACAGTTACTCCGACATGGAACAGGAACTTAAAAATATCACTTCCCTCTGCAAAAATAACGTAGACGGAATTATCTGGGAGCCCGTAGAAAAAGAAAGTCTCTCCTATTCAACTCATTTTCAGAATATGAAGATTCCACTCATGACCATCGGTCCCAACGGTGGAGATCACTCCCATATGATCCCATATGAAGAAGCCGCTTACCGGATCACCCAGGAATTGATTGATCGGAAGCACCGCAAAATTGCCTGTATCTTAAAAGAAGGCCGCCGTACATCCGCTTTCTTAAACGGGTATAAAAAGTGTCTGTTCGACAATCACATGAAAATCGACAAAGACCTGATCTTTTACGATCTGGACGAAACCCTGATTCACAAGGTGAACACCCACAGCATCAGCGGAATCATATCATCTCATTACCGGAAGGCGCTGGAATTTTACCAGCTCATGAATACATTAAGCTTCAGAGTCCCGGAAGACATTTCGCTCATATCTCTAAAGAATGATACGATGGAAAACCTGGCCTTTCCCAATATTTCCGAGATTTCTACCTACACGATGCTGAATGCTGATTTTGGATCTTACCTGTGCGGCAAACTGATCACCGAGATCGAAAAGCGCACGGATAAGCCTCAGTCCTTTGTCCAGGATTTTCATCTGGACAACCAGACCACCGTCAGTGTTCCGTTCAACCTGAATGTTCCCAAGATCACCGTTGTGGGCAGTATCAATATCGACACCTACCTGAATGTGCCGCAGCTTCCCCACAGCGGAAAAACCGTGAGCACTTCCACGTCCTTCATTTATCCGGGAGGAAAAGGCATAAACCAGTCCATCGGCGCGGCGAAGCTTGGACACCGGGTGACACTGATTGGAAATGTGGGGTCCGATATTGATTCAGCCTCTGTCTATAAAACTCTCAAAGAGTACGGCGTAGAGTCCTTCGGTGTGAAACGCTGCAACCAGGAGAAAACCGGAAAGGCATTCATTTTTGTAGAATCCAGCGGTCATTCCATGATTTCTATCCTCTCCGGTGCAAACAGCATTCTGTCTCCCGAAGATATAAAGAAGCGAAAACGTTTCTTTAAAAATACCGGATACTGCCTCATCCAGTCGGAAATCCCTCTGGACACGGTTGCCGAAGCGTGCCGCACCGCACATGAATCCGGCGCCAGGACCATCCTGAAGCCTTCCGTATGCGGAGCGATCCCTCCGGAAGTGCTTTCCATGGTAGATATCCTTGTGCCAAATGAAGAAGAACTGAACGAACTGTGTCCGGGTCCTTCCACTCTGCAGGAAAAAACCGCATCCCTGCTGGAATGCGGTATTGAGACGGTCATTGTGACACTGGGAGAAAACGGCTGCTATGTCCGGTCTGCCGGTCTGGAAAAACATTTCCCGGCTGTCCCGTTTCCTTCCGTGGACAATACCGGTGCCAGCGACGCTTTTATCAGCGCATTGGCCTCCTATCTTCTTTATGGATGTTCGATGGAGGAAGCGGTCCGGATCGCCTGCTACGCCGCAGGTTTTTGTATCTCACGGGAGGGCGTCGTTCCTTCTCTCATAGATAAACGCAGCCTTGAGACATATATTAAGCAAAAGGAAGATTCTTTGCTTTAAACAACTGAATAACTTCTCGGAATCTCAATGAATGAGATTCTAACTGAAATTTGAAAACTGAATATCGTGCAGGAATAGAGATTTGGCAAAAAAGGGCATAAACGTTGGACATAGAG
>NZ_CAJSYK010000043.1:0-11545 GCF_910574135.1 Anaerostipes faecis
AATACTCAAAACATCAAGCTCACCTTCTGTTGATTGTTCTAAATTTAATATTCTCAAACCAATTCGTGTTAAATTTTCAAGGTACAAACAAAATCAGATATTTATTAATGTGTCTTTTGACACCCTAATCTTCATAGGAATGTTCTACGACCTTCCCTATGAAATAAAAACGCTCCGCCAGGATACACACAGACTTGCAAAGCTGGTTAGATTTTGAACAAAACCACGGCCCTGTTTTTTACCAGATAGTAAAAAATACTGTCATCCGTGAGGTAAGGCTTTTGTCTTGCTGGGGTAAAGTGTGAACGATATACTAAATTCATACCTGCAGGACAACAGTTACCGTAAACGTAAAAAGAGATCCATTTCATAAGGAGATTAAAATGGTGAACAAGGTGAACAGTATAAAAAAAGAGATAGTTTTATATGCAAAATTATTAGATTCCAAAGGGCTGGTCAATACACTTGAAGGAAATATTTCAATTCTGGACCGTGAAACCGGAGAATTATATATTACACCTTCAGGGACAAGAAAAGCCTTCCTTGATGAAGATATGGTGGCAGTTGTAAAGGACGGAGAACAGATCGGAGGAAGCGTCAGCCGCTCCAGTGAATATCTGCTCCATGAGGCCGCATTAAAAGCCAGACCTGACTGCAGCGCAGTTGCACATATCCATGCTCCTTACTTAACAGCATATGCGTACTGCAACAAAACCATCAGGTTAAAGTGTTCCACCACATTTTCTCTGGTGTTTGAAGAAATTCCCTGTCTGCCGTATGGAGAGGCGGGCACTGTACATATTGCAGACGGGATTGACGAGGCAATGAAAGAACATGATCTGGTCCTGTTGGGAAATCATGGATGTGTAGCGGTAGGCAATACGCTGGAAGACGCTGTAAAAATAATTGAGGCTGCAGAAGAAGTATTAAAAATTGCGAAAATTGCAGGCGAAGTCGGAACCATCACAGATATTCCGGATGATAAATTAGAATCCCTATTTGAACATCATCCCGGGAGCAGAAGAAACAGATTAAAAAACAGAAGGGAGATGTAAGGATGAAAGCAGCAGTGATGTACGGACCAAATGATATCAGAGTAGAGGAGGTTCAAAGGCCGGAGTGTCCGGCAGGCGGGCTTTTATTAAAGGTAAAAGCTATTGGGCTGTGTGGTTCAGATATTAGAAATTTAACAACAGATTCAAGAAAAGGAGATTATCCTCACATTTATGGACACGAGGTTGTCGGTGAAGTTGCAGAAGTTTCGCCGGAGGCTGATACATATGCAGTGGGAGACCGTCTCTATGTTTATCCTGTGGAACATTGTCTGAAATGTGAAGCGTGCAGGAGCGGCCACAGCGAAAATTGTGAAAATGCAGGAGATTACGCGAACCGTCAGGGAGGATTTGCAGATTATCTGCCGGTGCCGCCGGAGCAGCTTAATGCGGATGCCGTATATCCAATCCCGGACGGTGTTGACTATAAGAGCGCATCGCTGGGAGAACCATTATCATCTGTCTATGCATGCCAGGAGAATATAAATGTCACACTTGGAGACACGGTGGTGATCATTGGGGCCGGTCCAATCGGCTGTTTTCATTCACAATTAGCAAAGATCCGCGGGGCCGGAAAGGTAATCATGGTGGAGATTAATGATAAACGTTTAGAAACGGCAAAACAGTTCGGTGTAGACTATACAGTAAACAGTACAAAAGAAGATCCAGTTGAAGCTGTGAAAAGATTGACCGGCGGCAGAGGAGCGGAAAAAGTGATTTCAGCAAATCCGTCAACAGCTGCCCAGTCTCAGGCAGTTTTTATGGCAAAAAAAGGAGGGATCATCGTATTTTTCGGCGGAGTGGCCAAAGGTGCGGTGACAGAGATCGATTCAAACTATATCCACTATAACAGTCTGTGGATTTACGGACATTACGGAGCTAACAGCATGCAGGTACAGAAATCCTATGAGCTGGCAATCTCTGATGCATTTCCTACGGAAAAATTTATAACGCATGTACTGCCTTTAAGTGAGATACAAAAAGGTATTGAGTTAACAAAAACAGGAGAAGCGATCAAAGTTGTATTGCTTCCAAACGAAGAAGAATAGGAGACGAATGTTATGGCAAAAGAATTAAAAATATTAGTAGCATGCGGAAGCGGAGTGGCAACTTCCACCGTAGCACAGGAAGCTGTAAAGAAAATCTGCAGGGATGCAGGGATTCCCGCAAAGATCATTAAAAGTACGATGACAGAAATTCCGGCTAAACAGGCAGATGTAGATATTGTCATGGTGACAACAAACTACCGGCAGAAATTAGATAAACCGCTTATCAAAGTGTTTGGGCTGATCTCAGGGATCAATGAGGATAAGATCAGAGACGAAATCATAGATACATGTCACAGACTGCAGAATGAAAACTGATGATCATATTTTAGAAGAGATAGGAGGAAGAAGGTATGGACATTTTATTAAAAGCGGTGCAGGCTCTGTTAAATATGGGCGCTGTGGCATTGCTGCCGATCATGATCTGTATTTTAGGACTTGTGTTCCGAATGAAATTTGGGGCATCGTTAAAAGCCGGATTAATGGTGGGAATCGGGTTTCAGGGATTAAGTTTAACAGTAGGGCTGCTGACGACAACAATTCAGCCAATCACGGAATATTATCAAAAAATGGGAAGTGGTTTTACTGCTGCGGATATTGGATTTGCAGCGGTGGGAGGTGCGTCGTGGACAGTGCCGTTTGCACCGATCGCAGTGCCGCTCATTGTAATCGCAAACTTTATTCTGCTTAGAGCCGGACTGACCAAAGTGCTGAATGTAGATATATGGAATTATATTCATTTCCTGATCCCCGGAGCATTGGCATACGCATTATGGGGAAATGCACTCCTGGGACTTGCCATCACGGTGGGCCTTTCCATAGCTGCACTATATGCAGGCCAGGCAATCGCACATCATTGGCAGGATTTTTTTGGACTTGACGGAACTACCTGTTCGACGCTGTCCTTTACTACATTTATGTATCCGCTGTCATGGGCTGTTAATAAGCTGGTCGACCATATACCCGGGATCAAAGATATTGATATTGATATGAAGAAGCTGGAAGAAAAATTAGGGTTCTTCGGTGATCCTGCTTTTGTAGGATTGATCGTAGGCATCTTTTTGGGACTGCTTACAAGGCAGGCGCCGACAACAGTCTTTGGAATCGGTATGGGGATTGCGAGCGTTCTGATCTTGATCCCAAGAATGGTATCAATTATGATGGAGGGACTTACACCGATCGGAAATGCGGCGAGTGCATATATGAAAAAGCATATGGGTGAAGATGCAGAATTATTTATCGGCATGGATGTGGCTTTAGGGCTGGGTGATCCGGCGTGCATTACATGTACCGCTATCTGTATTCCGATTACAATTTTATTTGCATTTATTATTCCGAACATGGTGTACTTCCCTATTGGCTTACTGGGAATCGTATGCTACACCACAGTTATGTGTGTGCTGGCCAGCAAAGGAAATCTGCTCAGAAGTCTGATATGTTCAATTACATCTATGTTTTTGATCACATTCTTTGTCAATATGTTTGTGCCGGAGTGCACAAAGATGCTCTCTGTGACAGGACTGAAGATACAGGGGCTTGTAGCAGACGGTTCATTTGGCTATAACCTGGGTACTGTGATCATCTGCTTTATCAGTAAATTATTTGGAATGTAGAGACGGAAAAAACAAAGGAGTGACCGCAGTGAGTTCAAAAAATATATACTTGGCGACAGAAGGAAGTGCAAAAGACTGGGAAGAAGCGATATGGCTTTGTGGAAAATGTATGATGGAGAATGGAAGTGTCAGCAGATCATTTACAGATTCCTGCATTGAAAGAGAGAAAGAGTATCCGACAGGTCTGCCGGCCGGCATACCGGTGGCTATCCCGCACAGTAAGGCGGAGGGGATTAAGGAAAACTGTATCTGCTTTTTGAGATTAGACAAACCGGTCCGGTTTTACCGGATGGATGACAGCGAAGAGTATATTGATACGAGATTAGTGTTTAATCTGGCAATCAAAGGAGCAGATGATCATTTAGAGTTTCTCCAGAAATTAATGCAGTTTGTACTGGATGAAGGCAGCCTGGAAAAATGCAGCACCATGAAGCTGGAAGATATTACGAAATTTCTGGAGACAAAATTAGGATAAACTTAAAAAGGAAAATGACATTATAGAAAGACATGATCTATAATGTCTCTTTCTTTTCTTTTAAATTAGGAAAGTGATATGTGATGAAACGACGAAGCACTGAGATTATGCAGGGAATTTTGAAGTCCAAAGAAGACGATGTATCGGCAAAGCAGTTTATGTCCCGGTATGATATCTCCAGGAGAACATTGAAGAATGATATCAATGAGATCAATGATTTTCTTAAGACAATCTCAATGGGAGAAATTTTCATAACAGAGGACGGAAACCTGAAGATCGGAGGACTGTTCGACAGAGAGAAAATTGAAGAGCATTTATATCAGATGGATATGTACATGTATAAGCTGTCACCGGAAGAGCGGCAGATTTATATTATGCTTGAATTAATCGCAAATCCCCATTATACAACGATGCACCGGTTTGCAGAGGAACTTTTTGTAAGCCGTATAACAATTATGAGCGATGTTGACGCAATGAAACAGATTTTAAGAAACAGCGATGCAGAACTCATCCTGGACAGTGGAAAAGGAATTAAATTATCATGCAGCTATGAGGCATCTTTGGAGCTGCTTGTCTCACTATACAAAAAAATTGCGGTCAACATTAAAAATGATGGATTTTTTCAGAGAATGATGCTTAAGAAAATGAAAATTAAATATACGTTCTCTGAATTATTTTCCTATATGCAGGATTATATGAAAATAAACAATCTGGTTTTTATTGAAGACATCTTTTATGATATTGTCTTATATTTATTTACAGCCTTTAACTTTCGGGAACGGGATCATGACGAAGCAGACAAAGTGGTTACAGAAAGGATGAAATTAACAAATATTGATCATATGATGCTCTATGCAGGATATATGTTAGACGTTCCGGTTACAGAAAAAATGATCGACTGCTTCAGAGACTATATTGAGAAAAATAATTTATACTCGTTTGTAAAGACAGTAGACGAAGTTGAGCTTTATAAGGTCATCATGTTCTTTGTATCAAAAATTGATCAGGAGCTGCGTTTAGAATTGACCAATGATGACAAGCTGATTGATTCACTTTTGATGCATATTAAAAGCATGAAGGATTGGGGAAACTATGAAGTTGAAATTCCTAAAAATTATGACCTGCCTATGAACTATGAACTGCTGGAGACATTAGTAGAGAAATATTCTTATATTTTAGAATCCTTTTTATCTTATAAGCTGAGCAGCAACATGAAAAAATCAATCGTTATTCATATTTGCGTTGCTGTCATCCGAAACCGGAGATATTATATCCCGAAACTTTCCATTGTGATCGTATGTCCGGGAAGTATGGCTACCGGAAAATATCTGGAAGCACAAATCAAGAACTATTTTGATTTTGAAATTGTAGGAGTGCTTGCGGCAGGTGAAGTCATCGGTGAGTTGGAACAGATGGAGAGGAAGATTGATTTTATCTTATCGACGGTACATATTGAAGCAGACGAGTATAAGGTAATTACAGTCAATCCTTTTTTGACTATGAGGGATTTGAATCTGATCCAAAAGGAAGTGTTTCAAAGCCAGAAACAAATTAATCTGCCAATAGAAAAGAAAAAGAAAAAATTACTGGGGGATCTTCAGGATTTAATGGATGATGATAAATTATCAGCGGAAACTTACGATAAGATTGAAGCAATCCTTATGGAGATGAAAAAACCTCTAAAAAAAGAAAATGCTATGGCAGAACTTTTGAAAAAAGACTTCATTGCCATCAAAACGGCTTCCTGTCATTGGAAGGAGGCAATCAAACGTTCGGCTGAACCGCTTGAGCAATTTGGGTATATAGAACAAAGGTATGCGGAAGAAGCAATACAAAAGGTAGAAGAGTACGGAGACTATATTGTGGTAAGCCGGGGGGTTGCATTGGCTCATGCAGGAAAAGATTCCGGTGTTATAAAGGATGGATTAAGTCTGCTGGTCTGTAAGGACGGAATATCATTTCAAAAGGATAAAGCTAAGGTGAATCTTATCTTTTGTTTTGCATGTACAGGCGAGAAGGAGTATCTGGATCTGATAAAAGAAATCGTGGCTGTGGGAAAGGAACAAAATCGGCTGAAAATGATTTTAAACTGCAATACAGCACAAGAAATATATGATACATTAATTTTTGATGAAAAGAGAAAAAGATCTTAAGATTCCCCGGCTGTTACGCCGGGGAAAAAGTTATTCACAAACAGGGTCTTCTATCAGAGTGGCAACGACAAATTCATGTTTGTGCCCTGCGTCAGTAGAGGTGCATCCTGCAACAAAATGCACATGGCGGCCGCAGCCTACATCAATGGCCGGACCGGATGTTCCGCAGAATTCGTGATGATGTCCATCACAGGAATCTGTGGTAAATTTGATTTCATGAACATGGCTTCCATCGCATGGAATGGCATTGCTTGATACCGTAGCAAATCTGTGATTATGCGCGTAATCACAGCATCCTGCAATTTTGGTGCTGCCTAACACTTCATGGTTATGCTGTTTTGGGGTACAAGGTTTGCTATTTATATTTTGGCTCATAATTACTTCCTTTCAGTTATTGATTATAGTTACAATCATATAATATGCACAATCGACAAAAAGGGAATGAATATACTAGAAATAAAAAAAGAAAATTCCTTCTAAAATAATAATTACCGAGGTGAAATCACATGGACAATCAGAACTTTTGAGGAATAAGCAAAAAACTGGTCAAATGCCAAAAAAAGAAAAAACGCAGAAAAAAACTGTGTTTTCTCTTTTTTTGGCATTTTTTTTTGAAGTATCTGCATTTAAAACTTGAAAACCAGGAAATAATATGATATAATTTACAAAATAAAGTTAATTGATTAAATGAATAATAAGGAGAGGCGCCGATGATAGACAGAGATTTGACAAACCGGGAAAAACTGATTATGAAATGTGTGTGGGCCGAGAATCAGGAGATTTCCATCCAGGATCTTCAGGATAAACTGAAAGAAATGTTTGACTGGGATGCAAAAAGATCAACGGTCCGTACGTTTTTAACAAGCATCGAAGGAAAAGGATTCGTTAAAATTGAGAGAAGAGGAAGATTTTCTTATCTCAAACCTTTGGTCGATGAAAAAAAATACAAAAGAGAACAGGTACAGAAAATGATTGATTTTTGGTACGGGGGTTCTAAAGTAGCACTGATAAAAACTCTAAATGGAGGTAAACTGCCCAAGGAGAAAGAAGAGTATCTTCGAAAAGTATTTAATGAGCCGGAAGAATAAAAAATGCAGGAAGATTCTTTCTGTACATCAATCAGTATTGTCATATGATGATTTAGACTATGAGCCAGATATTTCAAAGACTGGCTCTTTTTTTCATAGCAAAGTTCTACGACCTTCCCTATGAAATAAAAACGCTCCGCGGGTTGTACATAGATGCGTAAGGAAATCATTTGCCTTTGGCAAATCGCATCTGGCACGCAAAGTTGTCAAGTCCCTCAAAGATTGAGGGGCCGGGGAGCTGAAGTAGGCTTGCCCACTTTGTTCTGACAAAAAGAACTGCTGTACTTTTTCCGCACAGCAGTCCCGGTTTAAAACATGATTATGTAGCTATAATATCTGAGTTATTCAATGCTCAGCGGTTCGTCATTAGAGATAGAAGTGCCGTCTTTTGCTTTGGCCACATAAAATACAGACAAATTTTCCGGCTGATAATAGATTTCCAATGATGACAGGGAATTTAATTTCACACCTTTTGATTTAATGTCCTCCTTCACTGTCTTTTCCACATCTGCGACGAGCACATTGTGACTCTGAAACTGTACCTCTGTATAGATTTTCATATTTTATCCTCCTTTCATGCTTTAATTTTTTTATTATAAACCTTGTTTCATAAATATTCAAAGGATCAGGTGAAAATTCCATCTTTTGGTGCCGAATAAGAAGGTAATTGAGAAAAGCCCTTATTATAAGTTATATGGAAGAGATGATAAGACAGGCAAAATATAAATATATTTTATAATTTATGATTGACATTCTGGTAAAAGAGATATATGATAAACACATAACATATGAATGATTGTTCATATGAATGAATATAATAATAAAAGGAGGGTGAGAAGTTGACAGTACATGATATAGACTGCTGTGATACCTATCAGGTCCATGATGACCTTCTGAAAGCAGTAAATGAAAAGATGCCCGAGGAAAGTGAACTGCAGGATCTGGCAGACCTTTTTAAGGTGTTTGGAGATTTTACAAGGATCAGGATTTTGTTTGTTCTGTTTGAAGCGGAAGTATGTGTGTGTGACCTGGCGGAGGCTCTTGATATGACTCAGTCTGCAATTTCACATCAGCTGAAGATACTGAAGCAGGCAAGGCTGGTAAAATCGAGAAGAGAAGGAAAATCAGTTTTTTATTCACTGGCAGACGGTCACGTAAGAACGATCATCGCTCAGGGAAGAGATCATATTGAAGAATAATCATAATTAAAATGGGAGGATATCATGAAGAAAAAATTTAAGTTACAGGATTTAGACTGTGCACACTGTGCGGCAAAGATGGAAGAGGCAATTAAAAAAATACCGGGAGTAAATGACGCCAGTGTAAGTTTTATGACTCAGAAAATGACCATCAGCGCAGAAGATGAAAAGTTTGATGAAATCATGCAGAAGGTTGTCAGTACCTGTGCCAAGGTTGAGCCTGACTGCAGGATACTCATCTAGTTGATAAAACCCGGATGGAACGGAGCCGATCCCGCACTCCGGGTTTTGTTTTTCAATATAAGGAGACTATGTTTATGACAAAAAAACATAAAAAGATGCTGATCCGGATCATCGCAGCATTTTTCCTGCTTGCAGGGCTGATGATCGCGGAACATACGGGCAACCTCCAAAGTTTGGAAGGTTCATGGACTTTGTTTGTGATTTATCTGATCCCGTATCTGGTGATCGGCTATGACATTATTTACAAAGCAGCCAGAAATATCAGAAATGGACAGATATTTGATGAAAATTTCCTCATGATGATCGCTACGTTCGGAGCCTTTGGAGTGAAAGAGTATTCCGAAGCTGTGGCCGTTATGCTGTTTTATCAGGTAGGGGAACTGTTCCAGAGTTATGCGGTGGGAAAATCCCGCCAGTCTATCTCAGAGATGATGGATATCTGCCCCGAATATGCGAATATCGAGGTTGATGGAGCGCTTACACAGGTTGATCCTGATGAAGTTGAAATAGGAAGTTTCATTGTTGTAAAACCGGGGGAAAGAATTCCTTTGGACGGCGTGGTAATCGAGGGGGAATCCTTGGTCGATACAGCCGCACTGACCGGCGAGTCCGTTCCGAGAAAGGCAGCTGCAGGTGATGAAGTGATCAGCGGATGCGTCAACGGAAGCGGTACGCTGAAAGTAGAAGTGACGAAAGAATTTGAAGACTCTACTGTTGCAAAGATTCTGGAACTGGTGGAAAATGCAGGCAGCAAGAAGGCAAATGTAGAGAATTTCATTACTAAATTTGCAAAATATTATACTCCTGTGATAACAATCGGTGCCGTGATTCTTGCGGTATTCCCTCCGCTGATCTTAGGAGGAGGCTGGGGTGAATGGGTTCAGAGAGCCTGCATTTTCCTTGTAATCTCCTGTCCATGTGCGCTGGTAATTTCAGTGCCTATGGGATTTTTCGGAGGGATTGGTGCTGCCTCAAGGATCGGTGTACTGGTGAAGGGAAGCAATTATCTGGAAGCTGTATCTGAGATGACGACCATAGTATTTGACAAGACTGGAACTCTGACAAAAGGTGAATTTAAAGTGACTGAGATCCTGCCGCAGGGACGCAGAGAAGAGGAACTTCTTGAGCTTGCGGCATTGGGTGAAGGGTATTCGAATCACCCGATTGCCGGTTCTATTAAAGAAGCATACGGAAAAACAGCGGATATGAACCGTGTGTCCGAGGCTGAAGAAATCGCAGGATACGGAATCCGTGTCCTGATCGATGGGAAAGAAGTTCTGATCGGAAACGGCAAGTTAATGAGACAGCAGCACATTGACTATGTTTCCTGCAACAGTACCGGGACTGTCGTCTACGTGGCCTCTGAGGGTGTGTTTGCAGGCGCTATCGTCATTTCTGATACGGTAAAAGACGGGGCAAAAGAGGCAATCAAAAGCATGAAGCAGGTAGGCGTTAAAAAATGTGTTATGCTCACCGGAGACAGGAAAGAGGCCGCTGAATCTGTTGCCGCACAATTAGGAATTGATGAAGTATACGCAGAACTCCTGCCGGGCGATAAAGTATCCCAGGTGGAAAAGCTTCTGAAAAATCAGAGAGAGAAAGAAAAGCTTGCTTTTGCCGGAGACGGTATTAATGATGCACCGGTGCTTACAAGAGCAGATATTGGGATTGCCATGGGAAGCATGGGATCTGATGCGGCCATAGAAGCTGCCGATGTGGTATTGATGGACGACGATGTCAGAAAGATTGCCTCCATCGTTCATATTTCAAGAAAAACACTGCGGATAGTGAAACAGAATATTGTGTTTGCCTTAGGTGTAAAGGCTCTTGTATTGGCTCTCGGCGCAGCCGGAATGGCAAATATGTGGGAAGCAGTCTTTGCGGATGTGGGAGTATCGGTGATTGCAATCCTCAACTCTATGCGTGCGCTGAAAAGCGGTGACCAAGAATAAAAGAAAATTGAGAGAAAAGGCCTGATTCAGCCGAATATGGTATAATGCAGCAAAACAGAAAAATCATTCTGCTTTGCTGCATTTTCCTTTTTTACCTCTCAGGAAAGAGACTCCGTGACTTCTTTGAACTGAAAAACACTACGGGAACAAAGAAAAGCCTTATAAATACTGCATTTAAATGAATGAGCAAGAGGAAATATTGAAGGATTTACGACAATAGTACAACAAATGAAAGAACATTGTATAACGACTTCTATTGCTATGTTTGATGAATGCTGAAATATTATAGACAGGTGCTTAAAAATAGTGTAAAATTAACTTGTATTAGGAAAAGAAAAATACTTTTTAATTTTGTATAAAAAGGGGTTGACAGACATGCTTAGAAACTGGTATACTATGACAGACAGACAGACAGACAGACAGACAGACAGACAGACAGACAGACAGACAGACAGACAGACAGACAGACAGACAGACAGACAGACAGACAGACAGACAGACAGACAGGTAAAGTCTGCCTTTTTTGCGTACAACCTATATAGACATACCAAAAGCACAGATACACTAATTATATGGTGATCTGTGTTTTTTTTGCGTTCTGTAGAAAAATGAGTGAGATAGTGTCAAGTGATGTATGAAAAAGCTGAGCATAAAAAATAGGCTCAGATGAACCTTGAAACCTGTAGATATTGATAACGTTAAGCTCTCCGAGGGCTTAGGGCGC
>NZ_CAJSYK010000044.1:0-10201 GCF_910574135.1 Anaerostipes faecis
TGGTGACTACATTATACTTCAAAAAGGGAGGTCATTGCTCTTTTTATTGCAAACTCCCATAAAATCAAGGTTAAAACAATAAGACAGGTAGTAAAACTTGACACTACCATGAGTGAAAAGAGGGAAGAAATATGTATAAAGAGAGTGTCAAGAAGAATTTTCGTTACATAATGTCAAAATTTGTGTGTGTGGTTTTTGTAGTAATTTTAATATTAAATTGTATGTCTTTGCAAATTAAAGCAGAAGGAAATACGAATGGGAATATAACAGATAGTGAATATAATCCAAAATATACTATTCAACATTATTTAAATTACCCAGCGATGGCTTTAGATATTCCAAATTCTGGCGATAAGACAGGAATGGATTTAGTAAATGCGCAAGCATCTAAGACAGATACGATGATTGTATGGCGAACAGATGCTTCACGGGAAAATAATTTACCACGTAATTTTAAGAAACAAAATAGTTATGGAGAGAACCATGGCGTGGATGAATTATATGAACAAAGTCCACATTCGCAACTAAACTTAAATGATGATGGAACAGTAAAAACAGAAAATGAATTACGAAAATTGTTTGCTGATGAGGAAACATATTTCTTTGAAAAATCACAAATGCGATTCATGAATAAGCTTTATAATGATAAAAGTGAAAATCATTATAATAAGAATTATACATTAGAACAGGTTTGGCTTTTGAAAGAAGGTAAGGATAAAGATAGTACTAATGAAGAGGATTTTTATGTCTTAGATGCACCTGTAATGGATGATGGAATCCATCATGATCCTTCTAAGTTTACTTTCACTAACTATAAGGACAATCCAGCATTTAATTCTACAAAAACTACAAATGCTGATGGTGTGAAATATATTGGAGATTCAAAAGACGGTTATACGATTTTAATTACTGAAGATACGGTCATTCGTCTAGTTTTTGAACCAACTACAGAAGAAAATTATAATTATGATGCAGTGAATTTTTTCGATTATGATATAACGGATGGATGGATTTATACTACAGAAGCTGCAGCTAATGCAGCAAGAGATGGTCAAGAGGTAGATAATATAAGCAAAAAGGTTGATAAGGCAATAGAAGCACAAACTTTAGATCAATTAGTTTCAAACAGTAAATTTAATGTAGATGGTAAACTTCCAACTTCTTATCAAAGCAAAGATGAATTGAAAAATGTAACATTTTATGCAAACACAGCAAAACAAGGTATAAATAACCGAAATAATCTTCCTGCTGGAGCAGAGCAAAAATTTGCTTTTGGAAACGATAATGCTGGGACTGGATTAGGAAAGAATACTTGGAATGATCCTAACGGTGTAGCGGCATCATTAAATATGACTAATGCAGGAAATCGTGCTGGAACCAGTAAATGGGGTACTACATTCTATGGTCCGAGTCTTCGAGGGGCAACATTTAGTTTGGGTCAAGGCGTCAATGAAAATGGAAGTATTGAGTGGAGTGAGGGGGTAAATGCACCTCCAATCTTTTCAACAGCTAAAGATACTTTGAATTCAGATGGTATAGATAATCCAAATGGAATACAAGGGAAAACGGAATATTTAAAATATAGTGGATATGGGACAGAAAATTCCAAAGAAAACTATAACTTACAGTTTTCTCGTCTTGGAGGTACATATACTTTATCTGGAGTTAAGAACAATAAAGGGAAACAAGTCAGCAGTAAGTTGGATAAAATTTCGAAAAATAAATCATCTCTTTATTCAAATGAATTTTGGCCGATGGATTATGCTTCATCATATGGAACTGATGGACACGATCTTAAATTTGGAAATTTAAATTCCAAAGATCTTAGAAATTTTGTAGGAATTGATGGCTCTGGATCTAAAGTATCTGGAGCCCTTCCAACAAGTGATGATCAAAATAATGATCATAATTCTTACTTTGGTATGACAACATATTTTGACTTTGTGTTACAACCTGGATATTGTGGACCGTTGAATTACTTCTTTTATGGAGATGATGATTTATTAGTGTTCTTGTCAGAAACAACTGTTTCTGAGGATGGGACAGTTACAGTTGATCATACTAACAGTGTACAAGTGGCAGACATGGGTGGAGTTCACTCGTCATTAGGTATGTACGTAGATTTATGGGAATTTATTGATGGAGCAGAAGATATAAAAAATAGTGATGGAGAGACAATTGCCACAGGTATTCCATATAAAGATAATAAGAAAACATATCGTTTATCTGTATATTACACAGAAAGAGGAGCATCTGGATCTTCATGCTATATGAGATTTACAGTTCCATTTGAAGAGTTAGCAACAAATCCAATTACTTTTAATCAGGCAATTCAAATTGAGAAAAATGTTAAGAGCAATTCAAAAGAAGATAAAGGTGTATATGCATTTCAGTTGGATTTAACGACACCTGACGGAAATTCTATGGTTAATCAATATCCATATAAGAGATATGATGCAAATGGAAAAGAAATTAGTACTTCTAATGCTTCAATTGTCAGTGGAACAAAATTTTTTTTAAAGGATGGAGAGAAAGTGCTGATTTCTCATTTGCCAAAAGATACTGATAAGGATTTGGAGAAAGGCTATGGATATAATGTAAGAGAATTAGGAAGAGTAGATTCATCTAGTACAGGATACCCTGATAACTTGAATCCAAGTAATGTTACAGTTATTCCATTGACTCCAAAAGATTCAACAACCTTTATGACAGGAACAATTAAGGATGGATTAGGTCAAAAATTAACATTGGGTGTTGATTATGGGGATGAATTTGATAAAAACAATTATGTTCGTTTTATTAATGCCACAGACCCTGGAATGTTAGAATTAGAAAAGCAATTATCTGTTGATACGCAATCAACAGATAAGGATTTCAATTTCAACGTATATTTCACAAAAGCAGATGGGACGCCTTTGAACTCTTTATCATGGTTTAAAAGCCCGACTGATGTTGAGAGTCCAAACTGGGTTGAACAATCAGATATTGAGTTGCAAGATGGTAAAGGCGTGTTATCAATTAAAGCTGGTGAAAAGGTTTTGATTTATAATTTACCAAAAGGGGCAACCTATACCATTACAGAAGCCAAAAACACATATTATGGGGTCAAAGAGATTGTTACTACAGGAAGTGGAAAGATAAATAAAGACGAAGCTTCTGGAAAGGTTACCGGAACTATTATAGTGGATGAGAATGTGACCGAGATGGATCAAAAAAAGCCATCTAATACCATTAAATATGTCAATGCAAAAACAGAAACAGGTGGCTTGACAGTAACAAAACAAGTTTCGGGAACACACGGCGATAAAGACAAGGAGTTCCATTTCACGGTTACGCTTGATGATAAGACAATCAGCGGAAAATTTGGAGATATGGACTTCGCGGACGGCGTGGCTACATTCACATTGAAACACGGGCAGAGAGCAACAGCTGTGAGACTTCCTGCTGGTATCAGATATACAGTAGAAGAAACAGAAGCCAACCAGGACGGCTATGTGACTACTTCTACTGCTGACAAAGGAACAGTTCCAGAGAATGGTAATGTGGGAATCAAGTTTATCAACCACAAGGAAGTGACATCAGAGAAGCCATCCACACCTGATAAACCTGATACGCCAGACAGTCCAAAAACGGGTGACAGAACAAATATAGTGTTATATATATCATTGTTCGCAATAAGCGGACTATTAATCGCAATTCTAATCGTATTGAAGAAAAAGAAAATATTGGAGAACCGAAAAAGATCTTGAAATAAGATTGTAACGGCTACACAACTCACATTGACGGAGTGATCCAGACACGGCGGCGGGGAAATCTCAGGATTTTTCCGCCATGCTTGCAAGTGGCTGGTTCACTTCGTCTGTGAGCGAGCCTGTGGCGAGCTTTATGTAGCCCCCGTTATCTAACAAGGGGGCACAGGAACGCTCATGGTATGACTTCATGCTCGATTGTATGACGGCTGGCGGTGTGATAAAACGGGTTGACTTGGACACAGAGATTAAAAACCGTTTTGAAATACGCATGAAGAATGCACGAGCCTATTATGCTGTTGTGGACTTACTCATTTTGTATTCAAATGCTTAGTTTGTATCAAGTGTTGATGCAAGAAAGAAGAAATTTATTTTATCAGGTAGATGATAATGGTGTCATCTTTCAGGCCGATGGAGAAAGCTCAAAGGATATATTATGGAAGAGGCGAATGGCATGTTCGTCGTAAAAGCAGATGAAGCTGCAAAAATCAGCAGGGGAGGTTCGGTGATTATCTATACCACACTGGCGGAAGCACTCAGAAAGGCACAAGCCGGAGAGACCGTAGTGCTGCTCAAAGATATTCCTGCCGCCAATGAACAATTCTCGATTGATAAATCCATGACATTGGACTTGAACGGATACAGTATTGGCTCCATAAAAGAGCAGTCTTTTGTGATAAATAAATATGGGGAAACGACTGAAGTCAAGCAGAAAAACGGAACGATCACCAATGACAGCAGCGAATCAGACAAGTTAAGCATACCGGTGTTTGCAAGACAAAGAGTCAAACTGCACCTGGAGAATATGAAGCTTATATTGAATCCAAACGCCGGCATGATGGGATATGGCCTGAGGATTGGAAATGGAGATCATAATCAGGCACCGTAAAAGCTTTCAATATCGGCGGAGCCGCAGTTTATCATCCTCAGAACGGCAATCTGACAATCAACGGCGGCATTTTCCATCATATCCAGAGGCGGAGAATACGGAGGTGCTCAGGGAGCCGAGGCATCCATTGTATTTAAAGTCAATGGGGGCAGCTCTGTGGATAATCTCACAGGATTGACAGACCAGGTGATTTCTGACCTCACTATGCCGAAACCGAAGACCGGCAGTTCAGCGCAATCGAAGCGGGTCACCCAAAATGCGGCTAAAGCTGGGGAGCCTTTGGAATTTGCAGCTTGGGCAGGAGTCATGCTCACGGCTCTGGTATGCGGTCTGGCTGCGGCAAACTGTAAAAAGAATGCAAAGCATAAATAACATTCCATATACCTTATCGTGCGAAGCACGTCCACCCGAAGGGTATTAAATACGGTGTGCCCTGCGGGTATACTTTTCTGAGCTTATCCAGGTGTTTGGCAGAGAAATGCCGGATAAGCTTTGTTTTTAGTTGCGCTTTTTCTGTAAAACGTGCTAAAATTCTTTCAGATATAAAAAGGAGCTAGTTATGGAACTTTCGATGATAGGAATAGATTATCATACGGCATCGGTGGAGGAGAGGGAGCCGTTTGCATTTACAGATTCGGGGGCCGTCCGATTCATGAAGTCTGTGAAGGAAACGGACCCAAATGCGTCCTGTATCGTTCTGTCGACCTGCAACCGGACAGAACTTTGGTTTTATAATCTGACACCTGACCCTCTGGACTACCTTTTTTCACAGCTGTCTCTTTTAAAGGATTCGGGGAGAGAACTGTTTGTCAGAAGGGCCGGGGCCGGGGCCGTCTTTTATCTGATGGAACTGGCCAGCGGGCTCCACTCTCAGATCCTTGGGGAAGACCAGATTGTGTCCCAGGTCAGAGAGGCCCTTAACCGTGCCAGAGAATGCTGTAAGCCGGACCCTGTTCTGGACACGCTGTTTCGGATGGCTGTGACGGCGGCAAAAAAAGTCAAAACGGAAACCCGGATCGGAAGCAGGGACACCTCCGTGCCGGAACGGGCTGTTTCGATTTTGGAAGACAAATACGGCTCATTTAAAGGAAAACAATGTCTGGTTATCGGAAACGGAGAAATGGGCCGTCTTCTGGCCGCATGGCTGGTACATAAAGGGGCCTGTGTTTCCATGACTCTGCGGCAGTATCGGAAACAGGACGTCATGATCCCGGCAGGATGCGGTGTTGTCTCTTACCAGGACCGTTACAGCGCCATGGGAGCTATGGAGTTTATTTTCAGTGCCACCAGAAGCCCGCACTATACGGTCCGCGCACAGCAGGCGGCAGAGACTTTTAAAGAGCACCGCTCTTATGTGTTTACAGATCTGGCAGTGCCCAGGGATCTGGACCCGGATCTTGCAGAGCTGCCCGGATGCTGCCTTTTAGATATGGACGATCTGGGCCTTCAGGTATCGGCAGATGACGGGGAGCTTAAGAAGGCAGAAGAAATTATTTGTGAGCAGTCCGATGAATTTATGAACTGGTATTATTTCAGGGATTATATTCCGCTGGTCCGGGCGGTCGGCAGTGCTGCCGGGGAGCTGACCAATGCAAAGCTGAAGAAAACATACAGGGAACTCAGAAAAAAACACCAGGATGTATGCGGCCTTAAAAAAGAGGTGATGAGGGCATCAGAATCAGCGGTTGAACGGATTCTCTTCGGCCTTAAGGATGTGCTCCCGAGGCAGGAGTGGAAACATATTTTTGAGGCGCTGGAACTGTCGGCAGATGAGGTGGATATTTTTTAAGGAGGCTTGACCATGGGATATTTTCCGATGTACACAGATATCCGGGATTTCAAGATTTTGATGGTCGGAGGAGGAGCAATCGCCCTGCGGCGGCTTAAGACACTCCAAATGTTTCATGAACATATCACAGTCATATCACTGTCTGTCTGCAAAGGGATAGAAGATATGGTCCTTGACGGCTTTGTCACCTGGATTTCAAGGAGTTATGTTCCGGGAGACCTGAAAGATTTTGATATGGTGCTTGCCGCAACAGATAACAGGGAAGTCAATCACGCTGTTTTTCTGGAAGCCCGGAGGGAGAAAATGCCCGTCAATATCAGCGACTGCAAAGAAGAGTGCAGTTTTTATTTTCCTTCTGTTATAAAGGACGGCGATATTGTCATCGGGGTCACATCCGGAGGCACCGACCATAAAAAGACAAAACAGACAGCAGACAGAATCAGGAGTTTGATATGGAACCAAAAAGACTGAGGATCGGAAGCCGCGAAAGCCTTCTGGCTGTGGCTCAGACAAAACTTGTAATAGAGCAGTTAAAAGCAAATTATCCGGATCTTTCTTTTGAGCTGGTGACTCTGAAAACTACCGGGGATAAGATTCTTGATAAGACGTTAGATAAGATCGGAGGAAAGGGACTCTTTGTGAAAGAGCTTGATCAGGCTCTTCTGGACGGAAGGATCGATATGGCGGTCCACAGCATGAAGGATCTGCCTATGGAGATCTCCGATGACCTTCCCGTGGCGGCAGTGCCCAAACGAGGTGATCCAAGAGACGTGATTGTGCTGCCTTTGACCGGAGATTTTGGGGAACCCGGACAGGTGATCGGTTCTTCCAGTGCGAGAAGAGTTCTGCAGGCCAGAGGCCTGTTTCCGGAAGCAGAATTTCAAAGTATCCGAGGGAATATCCATACGAGGCTTCGTAAGTTGGACGGCGGACAGTATTCTGCATTGATCATGGCGGCCGCGGGACTAAAAAGGGCAGGCCTTGAAGAGCGGATCAGCCGTTATTTTTCTGTGGAAGAAATGCTGCCGGCGGCCGGACAGGGGACACTGTGCGTTCAGGTGAGAAAAGATTTTGACCAGTCCTTTTTTTCCTGTATCCATGACAGGGGGACGGAACTTGTGACCGAGGCGGAACGGAGTTTTGTACGTGCTTTGGACGGGGGCTGTTCTTCTCCGATCGCGGCATATGCAGAGATTACAGGAAGTGACCTTAACCTTACCGGGTTTTACTGCGATGAATCAGACGGCACCGGAAGGGAAAAGAGCATTCGGGGAAAAGCACAAAGTGCCGGTGAGCTTGGCCGGCGCCTTGCAGAACAGATACGAGAATAAATGATACAGAAAGAAGGATGCAGAATGGATATGACAATAAGATCAAGAAGGCTACGGTCTACACCGGTATTGAGAAAGATGGTGCGGGAGACGAGGATGGATGCGTCTTCTCTCATTTATCCGCTTTTTGTGCGGGAGGGAGAAAATGTGAAGGAAGAAATCCCGTCCATGCCGGGACAGTTCAGGTACAGTCTGGACCGCATGCCGGAAGCTCTAAACGAAATGGCAGATGCCGGGGTGCCGAGTGTTATGCTGTTTGGAATTCCGGATGCAAAGGATGAGTGCGGCACCGGGGCGTGGGCAGAGGACGGCATCATCCAGAAGGCATTGAGAAAGGCAAAGAAGGAAGTGCCGGATCTTTATTACATTACAGACGTGTGCATGTGTGAGTATACCTCCCACGGACACTGCGGCATTTTGAGCGGACACCGGGTGGACAATGATAAGACTCTGCCCATGATCGCTAAGATAGCCCTGTCCCAGATACAGGCCGGGGCCGATATGGTAGCCCCGTCTGATATGATGGACGGCCGGGTCTCTGAGATCAGAAGTCTGCTGGATCAGCACGGTTACACAGATGTGCCGATCATGTCCTATGCGGCCAAGTATGCTTCCGCTTTTTACGGCCCGTTTCGGGATGCCGCAGGATCTGCCCCTTCCTTCGGAGACCGGAAGGGATATCAGATGGATTATCATAATCGCCTGGAGGCCCTGAAGGAAGTGAAACAGGACTGTGAAGAAGGAGCGGACATCATCATGGTGAAACCGGCTCTCTCTTATCTGGATATTGTGAGAGAAGTGCGCAGTACGGTAGATCTTCCAGTAGCTGCATACAGCGTCAGCGGGGAGTATGCCATGATCAAGGCGGCAGCCATGAAGGGCTGGATCGATGAGGATCAGATGATCTGTGAGACGGCAGCCGGGATTTACCGGGCAGGCTGTGATATACTCCTGACGTACTTTGCTAAGGAGATTGCCGGATTTATGAGGGAAGGGAGGATCGGATGATGACCAGATCAGAAGATTTATTTAACCGTGCCAAACGGGTGCTGCCAGGAGGCGTCAACAGCCCGGTGAGGGCTTACCAGTCTGTGGGAGGCTGTCCGCGGTTCATTAAAAAAGCGGAAGGTACTTATGTATATGACGAAGAGGGAAAACGCTATCTGGATTATATCGGCTCCTGGGGACCGATGATCCTCGGACATAACCATCCAGAGATCCAAAAAGCGGTCGTGGAAGCCGCACAATATGGGCTGAGCTTTGGTACGGCTACAGAGATCGAAGTGGTGATGGGAGAACTGCTGTGCAATCTGGTGCCGTGTTTTGATATGGTCCGCATGGTCAATTCGGGCACGGAGGCCGTGATGAGTTCGATCCGGGCGGCGAGAGGATTTACGGGCAGAGATAAGATTATTAAGTTTGAGGGATGTTATCATGGACATTTTGACGCACTGCTCGTAAAAGCGGGGTCCGGTGTGATGACGGCAGGAATCCCGGACAGCTCCGGTGTGCCAAAGGGCTGTGCGAAGGATACCCTGACTGCGGTGTATAACGATATAAACAGCGTTCGGAAACTATTTGAAGAAAATCCGGGACAGATCGCCGCGCTGATCATTGAACCGGCAGCGGCAAATATGGGGGTTGTATTGCCGAAAGAAGGCTTTTTGCAGGAACTCAGAGATATCTGTACCAAGAACGGGACACTGCTGATCTTTGATGAGGTCATCACCGGCTTCAGGCTGGGACTTGCAGGTGCACAGGGAACTTACGGCGTGACGCCGGACCTGGCCACCTTCGGAAAGATCATCGGAGGAGGCATGCCGGTAGGCTGCTACGGAGGACGGCGTGAGATCATGGAAATGATCGCACCTCTCGGCAGCATTTATCAGGCCGGGACTCTGAGCGGAAATCCGGTTGCCATGGCGGCCGGCATCACGGAACTTACGATTCTGAAAGAACACCCGGAAATCTACCGGCATCTTGAGAAACTCGGAGAGTCTTTCAGAAGCGGTGTAAAAGATATCCTAAGGCGGCACGGAAAGGAATATCAGATTACAGGGACAGGGTCTTTAAGCTGTCTGTTTTTTACGGACCGTCCGGTTGCCAATTATGAGGACGCAAAGACTTCCGATGTACAGGCATTTGCAGAGTATTTTCATTATATGCTGGATCACGGAATCCATCTGGCCCCGTCCCAGTTTGAAGCTATTTTCTTTAACAATGCTATGAAACAGGAGGATGTAGATCTGACACTGGAAGTGATGGATTCCTTTTTTTCATTTCACAGGAAAGTCCTACGACCTTCCCTATGAAGATTAGGGTGTCAAAAGACACATTAATAAATATCTGATTTTGTTTGTACCTTGAAAATTTAACACGAATTGGTTTGAGAATATTAAATTTAGAACAATCAACAGAAGGTGAGCTTGATGTTTTGAGTATT
>NZ_CAJSYK010000045.1:0-8188 GCF_910574135.1 Anaerostipes faecis
TACTGCCTGTACTTTGTATTCATGGTCATATTTACGTGCCACTTTGAATACCTCCTTATTCTCTTGGTTTTATTATGAAATCCTTGAGAATAAACTGTCAACTTTTTTTATACCACACCATTTGTCTGATCTTATATTCCATGGCACTCTCCTTTAATTAAATTCTTTATAGAGTGAAATATGGTCTTTTAATTCAATAAAACCATTTTTCTTATAAAAATTAAAAGCGGGAACAGTTCTCTCTGTCTGTAAAAAAATATGCGTTACCTGTTTGCTTTTGGCATATTGTTCAACGGCTTGTAAAAAGTCCGTACCAATGCATGATGCTTCCCATTGAAAGGCCAATGAGTTCATCATTTTTAAACAGACCCAATGTTAAAGAATTCCTGTTTCCTATTAAATCCATAATATATTCATGCAGTTGTGCCAAGTCACTCCAATCATCATTCCAGGGCTCCTTTGTAAAATCTCTGCAAATAATGATTTGATTTCTTCTATGCTTTTAATATTTAATTCTTTTAGTTCTTTCATAATAGATTTTCTTCTCCTCTAAAACACTGGATTTCCCAGGCATGTCTACCGTCCAATGACGAATCAATTTTCTGGTGGAAACCTCTACTGCCCTTTCCTCTTCAATAGTGCCACGGTCTCAACCTTATTATCATAAGGCAACTTAATTGCATCACCTTCGTTTCCATTATAATACACTGGAAAATTGAAGTTTATCTGTTTTACAATGCGTCCATCACTCTGTCTTTCAGAGTAAAGTTCTATTTCATCAATGAAGTTCCTGAAAAATTCCTTTTTCTCCAAGTCCGTCATTTCAAAATATATTTTATCAAAACACGTGAGAATTTGATAGACCTGTTTTGAAGTAATTTGATTTTCATAAGCCATATTGATTTTCTCATTCACATCCTGAAGTTGGTCATCAATATCTCTAATTTTATCATACAGATTATCCAACCGATCATGCATATCCTGATACTTTCTGTCATAATGCTTATCCGTAACATCTAACCGGTCAAGCATATCTGTCAGCTTCTTCTTAGCTCCGGATAACTGACGAAGCTGTCCTCGTAACTGCTCCCTCTCTGTTTCCATTGAGCTGACATCTACCTTGCTCCCCATTCTTCTTAGGATAAATTCTCTGCAGCCATCATGATTTACAAGGTCCAAGATGTACTTTTCCACCTCATGGTTTAGTTCATTTTGATTTAATGCCAAACTGAAATTACAGAAATCACTCTCGTTGATTTTTCTGCGATGCTTGCATCTGTAATAAAAATCATCCTTATATTCTCCGGTTCCTTTGTTCTTTCGTCTCCGTACAGTACCGGACATGCCCACACCACAAATCGGACATTTCAGCAAACCAGTTAAAATATGTTCATGTTCCAAACTGTGTTTTTTTACCCACCTAACACCTGTCTCTTTTCGCCTTTCTCTGACTCCTTCCCACAGGTCTAAATCAATGATTGCTTCGTGCAATCCTTCCGCCAGAAGGAAATCATCCTTCTGCACTCTATGGTATTCGTCTCTGGTGCCCTTGATTTTCTCTGTGGTACTTTTCCCATATGCTATCTTACCGATATATACCGGATTATCCAGAATTTTTTTATCAATCCACGAGTAAAATAATTTAACTCATGACTCCGCTGCTTCGTTTTTACATATCCGTGTTGATTCAGATAATTACTAATGGAATCTGCTCCCATACCCTCATTTACAAATTTATCATAGATGATTTTTACAACCTCTGCTTCTTCCGGATTCACAAGCAGCATACCCTTTTTAGAATCCAGTGAATATCCAAATGGAGCCTGACCGCCATTCCACTTTCCCTCTCTTGCCTTTTGCTTTCTGCCCTCCATTGTCTGCACCAGAATATTCTCCCGCTCAATCTCCGCTACAGCAGATAATACTGTAATGGTAAGTTTCCCGGAATCTTTTGAAGAATCAATCCCATCTTCCACACAGATTAAATTGACTCCAGAATCCTGTATATGCTGCAAAGAATTAAGAACATCCGCCGCATTTCGCCCAAAACGCGATAACTTAAACACCAGGATGTATTCCACACCGTCTCTATCATCTGCCACATCCTGCAGCATCTGTGTAAACTCCGGTCTCCCGGTAATGCTCTTTCCGGACTTACCCGCATCACAATATCCCCTTACCACTTCCATATCCTGAAACTCTGCAAACTTTGTCAGCCTGTCTTTCTGTGCTTCAAGACTATATCCATCCACCTGCATTGCCGTAGACACGCGGATATAGATATAACATTTTGTTCTCTTTTTCACGAAGTGCACCTCCTAAATCACCATCTTTACATCCAATTCCAGCATCCGAAAATGCTTTAATGCCTCTATAATCATTTCTTCTTTCGCCCTTGGACATTTCGGCACCCGTTTATTTGGATCATCCGGCTTGTTATAATTCTCCCCCATATCAATCCCATATTTTCTCTTTATCTGAGCAATATATAAAGAAGAAACCTTTGCACCATACTTGTCCAAAATATATTGTTTCAATTCCACATAGGTTGTTTTTGCTTCTGCTGATGTGATGCCCACCTCACTGGTATCCAGTGTATAGGTTATTACTTCCTCTGCTGTCATTTCCTTTCTCGGCTCCCAATCTTCATAGAATACCGGAATCTTAAAAGATATGCTTTTCACAATTCTTCCATCCGGTGTTTCTTCCGGATACATCTCAATTTTATCAATGAGCAGCTGATACATCTTCCGCTTCTCTTCGCAGGTCATTTCTTTGAAGAACTCTGGAATATTCTGAATCAGATTTTCCACCTGTTTGATAGCTTTTGAGCCTTGCTCCGCGGAATCCAGTTTTCTTTTCGTCTGTGTTATCAAATTCTCCAGCCGCTCCATTTCATCATAAACACCATCAATTTCTGCTTGTGTCCTGTCGTAGATTTCATCATAATCGTCTGCCAGAATGTCAAGGTTATCCAGAATCTCTCCCAATCTCCGTTTCTGCTGTTCCTGATGATACAACTGCTTACGATACTGCTTTAATTGTTCCATAAGGTCCTCTACGGAATCCTTCCCCTGAAACCACTTTGCAGTCTCCTTCTTAAAACTTGGAACAGTAAACAATTTTCCTATCATTTCCAGAACCGCACTATCCACCTTTTCCTGATTATAGGTGTGGCGGAATTTACAGGTCATCCCGTTCTGTTTTCTTGCGTTCCCACAACTGTAATAATGCAAAGTTTTGTAATAACCGCCGTGATTCTTATTAATCTGCTTATTCTTGGAAGCAATCATGCCGACTCCACAGACAGGACATTTCACCAGCCCCCATAATATGCTCACTCTGTCAGGTTCATCCACTTTCTTATTTCTCACAGAATTTGCTTTTCGCTTCTGCTGCACCTGCTCCCATTGTTCTACGGATATAATCGGTTCGTGACTTCCCTGTATCTCTATAACCTCACGATTTTGTTTTTTCATATCCTTGGAATTGGTGCGCCTGTTGTAAAAAATCTTTCCGCAATAGGCCGGATTATCCAAAACCGTAGTCACAAAATCGTATTTGAAAGGACTGACCTTTCCCTTTACCACTCTGGTAAATCCATTATCATTCAGATACCGGACAATGGTTGTTGCCAACATACCATCTTGCAAGTACATGTCAAAAATCAGTTTTACAATCTCCACCTCTGATGGGTATTGTACCAGACCATCCTCTTCCTTCCGATATCCATATGGAATAGGTCCACCCGGCCATCCGCCTTCTTTTAGCTTCTGCATCTTACCTGATAGGAACTGGACTGTGATATTCTCACGTTCAATTTCCGCTACTGCTGAAAGAATGGCCAGCGTAAGTCTGCCGCCCTGTGTGGAACTGTCTATAGCATCATCCACAGATATCAGGTCCACTTCATAATCCAAAAGAAGCTGTAAAGACTTTAATACATCTGCTGCGTTTCTTCCAAACCGAGAAAGCTTAAATACAAGTACATAGGAAATCTCATCCTTTTGGCTTGCCACATCTTCCATCATCTGCTGGAACGCCGGGCGTCCTTTAATGCTCTTTCCGGATTTACCGGCATCACAATATTCCCCCGCAATTTCAAGATTCTTATATTCTGCATATCTTCTCAGTTTTTCCTGCTGTGCATCCAGACTTTAGCCTTCGGTTTGAACCATCGTAGAAACTCTGGTGTAGATATAGCATTTCTTCTTTTTCCATTTCTGCCAGAACCTTATGACCATATTTTTCAATCATTCTCACCATAAACTCCGCAAAACGCTCCAGATTCTGCCTCGTTCTCCTGTCCATTTCTTTGTCATATTTTTCTACCACTTCTTCAGGGATCATAGTCAGTACCTCCAACATAGAGTAAGGAGCTGTCTCCTTCTATGTCACAGGCAAAAGAAATGGTCGGAATTTTAACCTTATGGCAAAAAATATACCTGCAGTCGCAATAACCACAGATATCTAAAACTATTACAATATAAAAAAACGAGCAGATGATCTACACCTACTCGTCCCGTAAATGGAATATTTGGATTAAGGGCATTACCCACGCCTTCCCACGGCTCTTAACTATTTTATACATTTTATAAGTACTTTATTCTATCAAACTTATCTTCCCAGTCTACTGGCAAAATACCAAGCTGGTATATATCTATTTTCGACTTAGAAATAATTTTCTTAAGCTTCTTCTTCATTTCCTCGCTATCTTTTTGATTCATAACTTTCTTAAGTGCATAAAGTCTGGAAAACAGGTCTTCTCCATTTAACAATATATCTGCATCATCTTCCGCATCAGCCAATACAATAGCTTCCTGCATTCCAATAAGTTTGGAATGATGAGCACAAATATTTCTTAATGTTCGTACGCCGTTTAACCAGGTATCATATTGGGAAGTTATCCTCTTGCCATATCTTCCTCTGTTGTATCCATACAATAACACTTCTTTACGCAAATCCCCTCTAAGGTACATATAAATATTTTCAATGGTACCGAATTCAAAATAAGAAAATGCAGCCCAACTTGGAATATTCATAGACACTCTCTTACCACCATTTCTATATTCCTTTAATTCCGGGTATTTTAATACATCTTTTCTCAATTTCTCTTCTTTATCTTGGATATCATTAAAAAAACCATTAAAAAAGCGAATGTTCTTTGTTCTATAAAATTTATTTCTTTCACTTCGTGTGGGTGTATAATTTTGCTTATCTAAATAAAACACCGCATCACCAGTCTTTAATGACACAGCATTTGTAATAACAGCTTTAATCTGAATTTCTGCTTTAGCACATGCTTCGTACATAATCTTTCGCAGTTCAAAATCAAATTGATATAATGCAAACAGCACATTTTGTGACGGCTTCATTGCAAATACATTTGTATATGACAATAAATATTTACCATACCGGCTGGCACGAAAATATCCTGCATACTGCAAGAAATCACGCATTTTGGCTTTCTTAGTAAAAGTCACATATTTTTTCATTGTACTTATCTGTTCTTCAACAGTAAACGGTTTGTCCTTCGCCAAAATAACACCTCCTTTTTGGTAAAAAAAAAGAATGGATATACCATTCTTAATCCCGTAAATGGAATATTTGGATTAGGGCACTACCCTCGCCTTCCCACGGCTCAATCATATTATAGCACAATGTTTTTATTTTTCAAGCCTTACAAAACTTTTTTCCAACAAAAATAAGGGTCACTCAGCACAATCGCCAAATGACCCTCCACACGGATTTCCTTATAGTTTTTTACAATAATCCAAACTAATCCATCCAGCACCAGATTTCAGTTTTCCCCACTTACCAGCACCTTGTCCATCTGACTCTGCCACAATCGTAAACACACCAACTCCAGTATATTTGCCAGTCTTTGCATAGTTGGTACCAGGACCTTTACGGATATTCAAATTCTTAATTTCCACACGAACACGGTAAGAAACCTTCGTCTGTTCCTGCTTTGGTTCTTCCTGTACTACTGCAGGATAAACCACATTGCCATCCCAGTCGAATACAGAATATCCATCATTCTTATCTGCACAAGCCTTTGCATAAGCAATCTTCTTGTATGCACCCTTCTGGCTCTTAGCATCCGCCCAAGTCTTACGGACACGATACCATTTCTCAACTTCTGTATTTTCTTCCTTGCTTTCTTCCGCTTTGCCCATAGCACTTTTCACATCCTGACGGAATCCGTCCATTGTTTATCCCATACCAAGCTGTTTCCACAGATGCTCCGGATCGCCATGATTACTTGCAATCCCTCTCTTATGTCCTTCCTTATGGCTGATGATAACTCCATCCGCTGTCGGATTCAGACCATACTCTTTGCAGAGCATGGCAAACAGTTCCACAGCAGCTTCATATGTTCTTTTTACTACAGCCTTTGCCGCTGCCTTGTCAGAACAGGTAAAAGTCGAACCACCGGTATATTTGATACAAGCCGGTTCACACATCTCCACACCGATATGCGTGTTGTTACCAGAACCATTCTTTCCGGAAGCACAATGCCATCCCCGATGATTCCACGGAAGAGTCTGATACACGGTACCATCCATTCCGTCAATAAACGCATGGACACAGGCATTACCATAGTCTGCTCTGTTCCAGCTGTTAATAAAAACGGATGCCCTCGGCTGAGGACACCCTACACTGTGGAGCATAAGCCCCTTCACTGTAATCTTCTTTCCGGCTGTATAGCACGGATTCTTTGTCAAAATACTTTTAATCAGCTTCATGATTCTCATCCTCTCTTTCCGCTCTGTCATGTAATTGAGCCAAAATCGCTTTCAGTTTCTCTGGAATCGGCAGTCCAAGATGTGCCGCATTCTCCAATAAAGACACACCCTCATTGGACAAATAGAAGAAAATAACCGCCGTCCTTAACACTGCACCTGTTCCGATGACCTGCACATCCAACAGATTAGCAATTCCTACCAGCATCAGAATCAACACCTTCCTGCAGATCCCCTTGAATCCCACCTCACTGGACAGCTTCTTATCGGAAACTGCACACATAATGCCCGTAATGTAATCCGCTTCCATAAATACAACCAGCGCATACAGCAGACCATCATAGCCACCCAGAAAATAACCGAGCCATCCGCCCACCGCAGCAAATACAAACTGAATACTGTTCCAAAATTCTTTCATAGTGAAAAATCCTCCTTCATTTTTTGTATTAAAAAATAGGCTTCGCCTATTCAGCTCCCCTGCCCCTCAATCGAGGGGATAGGGGTTTCTTTTTGTTACTTTTTCTTGCATAATAGTTTTATGAATATCTTACAAAGAATCTTTACCGACTATTACGAAGAAATCAAATATACTCTTCATCCCAGAGATACTGAGATGGAAAATATCGATAAGATGTTAGGCTGTGGCGATCCATCCTTTGGTGGTGCCATGTATGCCTGCACCCATTGTGGAAAGTTTAAATTCGTTCCTTTCCGCTGCCACAGCCGCTTTTGTCCCACCTGCGGAAATAAATATTCCATGGAACGCACTACCAGTATGTCCTTTAAACTGGTAAACGTTCAGCATCGTCATTGTGTTTTTACCATTGATGAAAATCTCAGGGAGTTTTTTCTCAATGACCGCTCTCTTCTCAACTGCCTTTTTCACTCTGTTAACAGTGTTGTTTCCCGTATGTTTCATAAGATGAATAAATCCAAAAACTTTACTCCTGGCTTCATCATGGTTTTACATACCTTTGGCAGAGACCTTAAATGGAATCCTCATATTCACTGTCTCATTTCTGAGGGTGACTACAGTGACGATGGTTTCTGGCGTCATATCAGACACTTTAACTACACTTATCTGCGTAACGCCTTTCGCACTGCGCTCCTGAATGAAATGGAATCTAAAATTGGTCCTTCTTTCAAAAAAGTCAAAGCAAAATGTTACGCTGACCATAAACAGGGATTCTACGTTTATGCCAAGCCAAATCTTTGCAACCCTAAAACAGTTGTCAAATATATCGGTCGTTATCTTGGTCGTCCCGTTATTGCAACGTCCAGAATAGATCACTATGACGGTGATACTGTGACTTTTCATTACAATGGTGTGGTATAAAAAAAGTTGACAGTTTATTCTCAAGGATTTCATAATAAAACCAAGAGAATAAGGAGGTATTCAAAGTGGCACGTAAATATGACCATGAATACAAAGTACAGGCAGT
>NZ_CAJSYK010000046.1:0-7492 GCF_910574135.1 Anaerostipes faecis
GAGACTATGAAAAAAAGTCTGTAAATAAGATTCTTCTATGATAATGAAGGGCGAAAGTCTTGAAAAACAGGCTTTTCGCCCTTACTTTATATATAACAGTTACAAAAAAACATGTCAACAGCAGGCGGTAAATCCGCCCGTTTTAGGCCGTCTTTGAATTACTCTGGAAGTCGTCCCTCGTACATGATGCTTAACTCCCCATATACCTGTGCCCAGTTGCGCATCGTTACCGTCCATTTCTTTGTAGCCTCAAATGTCGCTAAATACAGCGCTTTCAACAGCGCCGTATCACTTGGGAATACGCTTCTCTGGCGGTTCAGCTTCCGATAGGTGGAATTCAGTGATTCTATGGCATTGGTTGTGTATATCACCTTCCTGACGGTTGCTGAAAACTTGAAGATGGGAGAAACAGCATCCCAGTTGTCCTTCCAGCGTTTCATCGAATTCGGATATTTGGGTGTCCATTTCTCTGTCACACGTTCAAGGGCTGCAAGGGCCTTCTTTTCATCCGATGCCTGATAGATCGTCTTTAAATCTGCAGCAAACGCCTTCCTGTCCTTATCTGGAACATATTTTAAGGTATTTCTCACCTGATGGACGATGCATCTTTGATATTCCGTTTTCGGGAATGCTGCAGCAATGGCCTCCTTTATTCCGGTAAGACCATCCGCACAGATGATCAGGATGTCTTTTACACCACGGTTTTTCAGCTCATTCAATACAGACAGCCAATATTTTGAACTCTCATTCTCTCCCACATGGATCGTAAGTACCTCTTTTTTCCCTTCCGTATTGATCCCAAGAATCACATAGGCGGCAAGTTTACGGATCATTCCATTGTCACGGACAGAATAGTGGATGGCATCAATATATAGGATTGGATAGACCTCATCCAGCGGCCGGTTTTGCCAGTCTTCGATCTGGGGCAGGATCTTGTCTGTGACATCAGAGATAAATCCTTCCGAGGTTTCAAAGCCATAGATCTCCTCCATGGTTTCTGATATCTGCCGGGTCGTCATCCCTTTTGCATACATGGAAATGATCTTTTGGTCAATATCAGAAATATCTTTCTGCCGTTTTTTCACTACTTGTGGTTCGAAAGTAGATTTCCGATCTTGTGGCACAGGGATCTGCATAGAACCATAACTGCTATTTACCTGTTTTGGTTTGTATCCATTACGGTAATTCTCATTGTCGGAGCGTTCTGATTTTGCATATCCCAAATGATCATCCAGTTCCGCTTCCATCATCTCCTTGATGGTTCCGCCAAGGAGATCTTTCAGGGCATCTTGAATATCTTGTGCTGTTTGGATATGGTATTCCTCCAGGAGCTGATGGATGATGTTGCGTTTCCCTTCCGTCATTTGTACTTTGTGTACTGGTTTCTTTTCTCTTGCCATAATAAAAGGCCCTCCTATGATTTTTATTTTATCATAGAAGAACCTTCTAAGTTCTATTTTACAGAAAAAGTTTCACACACTCATTTTTTAAGAAAATGTTAAAAACTTATACATGTTCAATGTCCGTATACTCTGATATCTCCCTGTTGGTTGTCCTGAGATCTGAAACACTCAGATCATGGATATTTGCATGACCGGTAACGCGTCCGAACATTTCCAGCTCAGACCTGCACACATTCAGATAATTACAGAGACGTTTGGCCGAATGGTCAACATGAAGGCGTTTTCTCAATTCTTTATCCTGGGTGGCAACACCGACCGGACATTGTCCTGTATTGCAGATCCGGTACTGTTGGCAGGCAGCGGCTACAAGAGCAGCAGAAGCGATCGCTACGGCATCTGCACCCATGGCGAGTGCTTTTGTAAAATCCCCCGGAAGCCTGAGTCCTCCGGTGATGACCAGATCCATGGAAAGGTGATGGCGGTCCAGATATTTTCTGGCCCTGGACAGCGCAAAGATCGTAGGGATGGAAGTGTTGTCTTTTAATGTCCGGGGACTGGCACCTGTGGCCCCGCCCCGCCCGTCTATGGTGACAAAGTCGGCATCGGCATATGCGATCCATTCAAGGTCCTGTTCTATATGCCCGGCTGCGATCTTTACGCCCACAGGCCTTCCTCCGGAGACATCTTTCAGCCATTCCACCATTGTTTTTAAATCCTCTTTGGAATTAAGATTCGGAAATTTGGAGGGGCTGATCACGTCCTGGCCTAAAGGCTTATTTCTGATCTTTGCAATCTCCGGGGTAACTTTGTCTCCGGGCAGGTGCCCGCCCATGCCGGGCTTGGTTCCCTGTCCGATCTTAATCTCTATGGCGTCTGCGCTGCGGAGGTTTTCTTCCGTGACACTGTACAGGTTCGGAACATATTCAAATATGTACTTGTAGGCTGCCTGACGTTCTTCGGGAAGGATTCCTCCTTCGCCGCTGCACATGGCGGTCTTGGACATAGCGCTGCCCTTGGCAAGTGCGGTTTTTAACTCTTTGGACAAGGCTCCGAAAGACATATGGGATACATAGATGGGGTGATATAGTTCCATTGGCTTTTTAGCCTTCTTACCGATAACTGTTTTGGTGTCTACAGGATCGCCCGCATTTAATGGTGCCGGGTTCAGCTGGGCGCCCATAATCAAAATATCATCCCAGGATATAATGGGCTTTAAGGTGCCCATGGCATCAACTACAGACGAACCCGTAAGAGCCATCTGATGTATGGCATCCATCTGAGGAAATTCATTTGAACCGGACTTTGCAAAGGCATCGGGGTAAGCCAGGGGATTGTCCTTTGCGGGAGCAGGAGTTCTTTTGACTTCCGTGGGCTCAAATTTATCTTTTGATGCCTTGCAGACCGGACATGTATAGTCAGCTCCCAGCAAAGTAAAGGGAATTGATTCGGCTTCTTCGTCGTAGACGTAGCCGCAGATACTGCATTTAAAAATACTCATAAAAAACCTCCGATTCGTGTTATAATAAAAAATGTTGTCTTATGTTATAAATTTGGGGTCAAAAGATTTTTTGCTCACAGATACAGCCTTGCAATGAAATAAAAATTATTCTTATTATACCATATGAATGAGAAATTGTATCAGAGTAAAAACAATTTTTGGAGGAAAGAATATGATTTTTGAAACTCATGCTCATTACGACGATGAGCAGTTTGACAAAGACCGCGAAGAACTGCTGGATTCTATGGAGAAGAATGGAATTGGTACGATCGTAAACGTTGGTTCTAATATGGAAACATCAAGGTGGACGGTAAAAGCCGCAGAAAAGTATCCGTTTCTTTATGGCGCGGTGGGGGTTCATCCGTCGGAAACCGGTGAGATGAAGACAGAGGATCTGGACGAGCTTAAAGGATATGCGTCAAATCCCAAAATTCTTGCCATTGGGGAGATTGGACTGGATTATTACTGGGACGAACCCGAACGTCCTGTACAGAGAAAATGGTTTGAGGCACAGATGGAGCTTGCCAGGGAAACGAAGCTTCCGATGGTAATCCACAGCCGGGATGCCGCGAAAGATACGGAGGATATGATGCGGGCAGCCCACGCAGAAGAGATTGGGGGAGTGGTCCACTGCTTTTCTTACCCCAAAGAAATGGCAAAGAAGTTTTTAGATATGGGATTTTATCTTGGAATTGGAGGAGTTGTGACATTTAAGAACAGCAAAACATTAAAAGAGGTTGTCTCCTATGTGCCGCTGGACAGAATTTTGCTGGAGACGGACAGCCCTTATCTTGCACCGGAACCGAACCGGGGAAAGAGAAATTCCTCATTAAACCTGCCCTATGTGGCGGAACAGATTGCCGTGCTCAAAGGGATCGGCACGAAAGAAGTTATTGAGGTCACAGATCAGAATGCCAGAATGATGTACCGGATGAAAGAGGTTTAGATGGAGAAGTTAAGCAGCCCAAAAAAAACAATAGAGATCATTCAAAAATATAACTTTGATTTTCAGAAGAAGTTCGGACAGAATTTCCTGATTGACAGTCATGTGCTTCAGAAAATCATAGACGCAGCACACATAACCAAGGACGATTTTGTGCTGGAGATAGGACCGGGTATCGGCACGATGACCCAGTATCTCTCAGAACATGCCAGGGAGGTCATGGCTGTGGAGATCGATCACAATCTGATCCCGATCCTCAAAGAAACTCTGGCCGGATATGACAATGTGGAAGTCTTGAATGAAGATATTCTGAAGGTAGACATCGGGAAGATCGCAGAGGAGAAAAATCAGGGAAGACCGATCAAAGTCGTGGCAAATCTGCCGTACTATATAACAACGCCGATCATCATGGGACTGTTTGAAAAGAATGTTCCTATGGACAGCCTTACGGTCATGGTACAGAAGGAAGTGGCACAGAGGATGCAGGCAGTGCCGGGCACGAAAGATTACGGTGCGCTGTCACTGGCTGTCCAGTTTTATGCCGAACCATATATCGTAGCCAATGTGCCGCCCAACTGCTTTATGCCCCGGCCCAAAGTGGGCTCCGCAGTCATCCGCCTGACAAGATATAAAGATATGCCGATAAAGGTAAAAAATGAAAAGCTGATGTTTTCCATTATCAGGGCTTCTTTTAACCAGAGAAGAAAAACACTGCAGAACGGAATTAACAACAGCAGCGCACTTCATTTTTCTAAGGAACAGGTGGTGGAAGCTCTTGGGGAAATGGAACTTTCTCCGACGATTCGTGGTGAGGCACTGAGCCTTGAACAGTTTGCAAGGCTCAGTGACCTGCTGGAGGGCTAGAGAGCCAGAATCCAGTAGCCGAAGTTTCCTGTCTTTTGGCAGGATTCCGGCACGGTTAAGAAATCTCTGAATCCAAAAAGTTTTGCGATGAAATTTTTTTCATTGTCAAAAACGCCTGGAACGCCCAGATAGATCCTGTTTGTCTGTCTGTGCTGACATAACATCAGATGTCCGTAATTTCCGTAGTTCAGCAAAAGGAATCCGTTGGTCTTCATATTTTCCGGCACATGAGGAATATTCTGAAGGTCATCTACTTTGATTTTGATGCTAGGATCCAGCATATAAGAAGGAGGTAAGGGCAAGGTGGGATACTCCTTCCAGTCAAAGAGACTGGGTGTGTTCGGCATTCCCTGTTCTTTGGCTTTCTTTTCTAGTTGAAGGGCTTCAATATATTCTGCCAGTTTTGAATCAGGATCAGCAGTACGTTCTTCCTGCTGTCCGGCAGTTTCTTCTTTTGACGGTTCCTCTTCATTCAATGATTCTGCGCTCACAGGTTCAGTTTCCGGAACTTCCGGTTCTACATAGACACGGGGAGGCTGACCTGCCGGTTCGGGCGCCGGTTCGGGCACCGTGGATTCCGTTTCAGGGGTCCCGGCAGGAATCGGAATTTCCTGCGGAAGTTCATCAAAAGGATCTTCTATCGGAGGAGGCTCAGGAGCGCTGGACGGCAGTTCTTCTTCATCTTCCTCTGGAACTTCTTTGTCTGATGGAGCAGGATTCTGTACAGGGCCGGACTCAGGTATACTTTCTTCCGGGGCAGGTTCCGGCGGTTCCTGGGTTTCCAGAACAGGAGCTTCAGGCTCTTTGTTTTCTTCTGCCTGGACAGCCTCCGGCTTCTCTGCCATGTCTTCTGTCGGCAGGAAATTTCGTATAGTGATCGGTTTGTCATCCCACTCTGATCCAAAAAAATGGCTGTTGGAGTGATAGATCAAAAAGCCGTCCACCTGGTCCAGATCTACAACCAGAGGGTAAGTATTCTTAAACTCAATGATGGTGTCATTGCGCTGGAAGGAATCTAATAAGATGCCTTCCATGGTTCCGTGGCGGAACCTGTAAAAATAGATTTTGTACGTTAAGGCCTCGTCATTTGTTTTGACATGGAAGTATAAGCGAAGCTGTTTTTGACGCTTCTCAATTTTGGCGAATCCTACATTTTCGCCTTTCATGCCATTGCTGTATTCGTATAGATATGAAACGATTCGTTGATATTCAGCCAATGTGATACTCTCTTTTTGATTTATTCTATGAGGAGGGATTAAAAAATATGACCGGAGGAAGACAGAATGAATGAAAATGAAAAATTTATGAAAGAAGCCATAAAGCAGGCAAAGAAAGCGGCGGCTATAGGGGACGTGCCCATCGGCTGTGTCATAGTATCGGACGGAAAGATCATAGCCAGGGCTTACAATCAAAGAAATAAGAGAAAAACAACTCTGGCCCATGCCGAGTTATTAGCGATTGAGAAAGCCAGCAAAAAGACAGGAGACTGGCGGCTTGAAGAATGTACGATGTATATCACTCTGGAGCCGTGCCAGATGTGCGCGGGGGCTATAGTCCAGGCGAGAATACCAAAGGTCGTTATCGGGGCAATGAATCCTAAAGCGGGATGTGCAGGCTCTGTCCTGAATATCCTTCAAAGGGAGGAATTCAACCATCAGGCGGAGATTGAATCGGGAGTCCTCGGAGAAGAATGCAGCCGGATGATGAGTGATTTTTTCCGGCAGCTGAGAAAGAAGGGATAAGTATTGCCGATAAGGATAAAATAGCTGTAAGGATAATGAAGTCCCGGCATATTTCTGAAATTCATTCCGTACCACCTGGTGATCAGGGAAAGAGGAAAAAACATCGGCCTTACAGCTGTTGATGCCATGATTCCTGACTGTGTCAAGGAATGGCTGATAAGGGCACAGATCCGAGTACATTTTAAAATATTCTTCAGTTGTAAGCAGCTTTGCAGTGCCGTCCTGCATTGGATAATTCATAGTCTCACCTTCCTTTATCCTATCAATTATAGTATTGAAAGGGAAAAATACAATAGAAAATAAAATAAAAGTTGACGAATGTGAAGAATATTTAGTATAATCAAATCTGCACACATAATATAATTTTAATACGTCAAAAAGCTTCCGTGCAGCCGGGGAGGCAGCGGTGCCCTGTATCTGCAATCCGCTAAAGCAGAGGTGATGGCCTGTTTCGGGCTTTTCTCTGTGGAGCTGCCCTTCATAAGTGGCGTTGATGTTTGGGTCTTACGCAATGAGAATCTATGAACCGTGTCAGGTCGGGAACGAAGCAGCACTAAGTAGAACCTCTCATGTGCCGTAAGGGTGCCTGGGCTGAGTTAACTGTGAAGGTAACGTCTGTGGAGAGAGTTCAACGCAGGCCGCACGGATTTTAAAATAGAATATTTGTATTTAGAAACCGATTTTAAGGCATAGCTTTAGAATCGTTTTTTATTTCATAGGATTAGGGTGTCAAAAGGTCATTGACCTTTGATATAAATTTGTACCTTGAAAATTTAACACGATATATCAATCCATCCGAATATTTGGTAAAATATAAATATCAAATATCGAGGTGATTCGCATGGCTTTTGTATCAAATAATAGTCAACAAATGTCGTTGACTGACAGCACATTTAACCTGACAGAAAGAGAACGTAAGTTTCTTGAAAAATCATGGGCAAAGACTTTTTCGGATAGGATTTTTCCTGCCATAAACGAAGATATATTTTCTGTATTGTATAGTAGTAAAGCTTCTCGTCCAAATACTCCCGTAAATGTCATC
>NZ_CAJSYK010000047.1:0-6331 GCF_910574135.1 Anaerostipes faecis
GGCTTCGCCGCAAATTTTGAGCGATTTGTCAAGTGTTTTTAAAAAAAGTGGGTGATTTTTTTGAGATAGGGTCTGAAAGCCTTATAAAATCAGGGCTGAAGATTCCGAGAAGTTATTTCAAAGGAAAGGAGGAATTTTAATGAAGAGACCAATAAAGCTGATGGTTTCATGCGGTTCAGGAATTGCGACATCCACACATGCGGCATCCATTGTTCAGGAATATATGAATGAACATGGCATCCCGGTTTCCATTATGACCTGCAGTGTCAACGATCTGGCCAACAGGCTTACAGGCTGTGATGTGATCTTAAGCACTGCCCAGGTTGCTTTTGATCCGGGCATCCCTGTATTTGACGGACTGCCGCTGCTGACAGGAGTGGGAGAAGAGGAACTGCTGGAAGATTTGCAAAAGACCATTCAAGAAATCACAGAAAAAGATTAGAAGAAAGAAGGAGGATTTTATGGAAATTATATCAAAGGTTTCAGGTGCCCTGACCAGTTTAGGGGCATCGGTGTTGATTCCAATCTTCATTTTCATCATATGTATGGTGTTTGGTGCAAAATTGAAGAAATCACTGATGGCCGGATTGACATTCGGTGCGGCTTATATCGGCTTAAATCTGGTCATCAATCTCATGATTACAACTGTGAATCCTATGGTTACTGCTCTGGCAGACAATCTGGGAGTAAAGAAAGACATTCTGGATGTGGGATGGGCTGTGGGGTCTGCGGTGGCATACAGTACAAAGTGCGGTGTGCTGATCATACTGGTATCACTGGGAGTCAATATCTTAATGCTGGCAACAAAAACGACCAAAACATTGAACGTTGACATATGGAATTTTTGGAACCATGCATTTACAGCATCTGTAGTGTATATCGTTACAGGGAATCTGATCATCGGCCTGGCGGCAGGTGCAGTACACGCAGCGTTTTGTCTGGTCATGGCTGACCGGACAGCAGAAAGAGTTCAGAAGTTTTATAAGATTCCGGGTGTTTCGATCCCACAGGGCTGGGTCGTCACCAGTATTCCGATCATCAACGGTGTGAATTGGGTTTTAGACCGGATTCCGATTATCAAAGATATCGAGTGGGATGAAAAGCATATCCAGGAGAAATGGGGCATCTTTGGAAGCCCGTTGGTTCTTGGTACAACATTGGGATTGATTCTGGGATGTGTGGCAGGTTATTGGAAAGACATTCCGACTCTATTAAACTCGGCAATCTCCATCGGCGCTGTTATGATGATCATTCCCAAATTCATTGCATTATTTATGGAGTCTCTAACGGTGGTATCCGACGCAGCCAAGAAATTTATGGACAAGCATTTTAAGGGGAGAGAATTTTATGTGGGGCTTGATTCAGCTATTTTGATCGGGCATCCGGTTACGGTAGCATCGGCCATTATCCTAATACCGATTGTTCTTGTAGTAGCTATGATCCTTCCGGGAAACCGAGTGCTACCATTTGGTGATCTGGCATCCCTGGCATATTTTGTCGCGCTGGTACCTTGTCTCAGTAAAGGAAATTTATTCAGGTCTATTATTTCGGGGATTGTTATTATGAGCATTGTCCTGCTAATTTGTTCCAGTTTTGGTGCTTCCATGACAACGATGGCTGTGGATGCGGGATATAGTCTTCCAAAAGGAGCCGTGGATATTACAGCTCTGTCCGCCGGAAACTGGCTGACTTGGATTTTCTATAAGATTGCAGGTATATTCGCTTAACAGATCAATATAAAAAGGAGCAGAGATGGGCTATAACATTGAATTAGAAGGACAAGTTGCCGTTGTCACAGGCGCTGCACAGGGGATAGGAGCTGCCATTGCCAAAAAACTTACAGAGGGAGGGGCACAGGTAGTGATCAATGATGTATGCACAAGGGAACAGGCAGACACAATTTTGAGTGAGTGTGAACAAGTTGGGAAGAGGCCTTACTTCATCCGCTGTAATATTGCAGATGAGGAATTGGTTCACCGGATGTTTGATGAGATCAGAGAAACATTTGGCCGCATCGACATTTTGGTGAACAACGCAGGTATCGTTTCAGACTGGGAAAAAAGTTATGCGGTAAACGTGAAGGGTACTTATTTTTGCTGTGAGGCGGCAAAACCGTATTTAGAGGCATCCAAAGGAAGGATTGTGATTCTTACATCGGCTTCCATCTTTAACGGAGGAACGGGCATTCCCGAGTATATTGGCACAAAAGCCGGTACCTACGGACTGACTATGTTTTTTGCAAAGGAATATGCCCATACCGGAATTCGGGTCAACGGTGTAGCGCCGGCAGTGATCATGAGCAAAATGCTGTCCCGCAGATTTGGATCAGAGACGGCGGTCCAGGAGCACTATAAAGATATTATGCCTATGGGAAGGATCGGCTATCCGGATGATATAGCAAATGTGGTACTGTTTCTTTGCTGCGAATTGTCAGACTACCTCTGTGGAGAAGTGCTGATCGCAGACGGAGGCAGGATGCATGTGGGGTAGGAAGCACAGTGTAAAGGAGGGAAAGAATGGACATTTATGAAGAGATTAAAAAATTGACAGAAATATCTGCCATGAGCGGACGGGAAGACCGTATGATTTCTTATATTATCAGCCGGCTGAAAGAAAGTGCTGATGATCTACATGTAGACAAAATGGGGAATGTGACAGCAACTTATCTGGGGAGAGGAGAGAATCCCCCGAGCATTGCCTATTTCGCACATATGGATGAAGTAGGGCTGATTGTTAAAAAGATAGAAGACACTGGATTCTTAAGGCTGGAAAGAGTAGGCGGGATTCCGGAGAAAGTACTCCCTTCTGAATTTTTAGACGTACATACACTGGACGGAACAACTTCAGTCCGAGGAGTTGTAGGAAATACTTCACATCATCTGACATCTGCAGAAAAAAAGTTTTCGGTTACAGCCATAAATGAAATTTATGTAGATATCGGATGCCGATCAAAAGAGGAAGTGTTGTCTCTGGGCGTCGATATAGGAAGTTCAGTAACTTATGTTCCTAATTTTATGAAGATGGGAAACTGTATTGTCTCGAAATCCCTGGATGACAGAATGGGTATCTATACACTTCTTGCTCTGGCAGAGCATTTGGAAACTGCAGAGCACGAAGCTACCGTCTATTTAATTTTTACGGTGCAGGAAGAATTTAATGTCAGATCTTCAACACCGACATTTCAGCGGCTGGAGCCGGATGCGGCCATCTGTGTAGATATTTCTCCGGCCTGTGATACACCGGAACTGGAGGGCAAATATGATATGGCTCTTGGAAAAGGTGTGGCAATCATGTATATGAATTTCCATGGGAGAGGAACTCTCGGAGGCCTGCTTCCAAACCCGAAGCTGAATCAATTTCTTGAGGAAATCGCGGAAGATGAACTTATGAATTGTCAGAAAGAAGTGGTGATCGGAGTCATAACAGACGATGCTTTTACACAGCTCGCGGGAACAGAGGGGATTCCTATGGCTCATTTATCAATTCCGCTCAGATATACACATTCACCGGCGGAGGCAGCGTGTGTGAAAGATATTGAAGACTGCGCAGAGCTTATGTGCCTGTCTGCATGTAAATTCGGAAGGCATGTCGACCTGTCAAGAGGATGTTAAAACTTTAAAACAGCAAGCAGAGGAAAAGGAGAAGAACATGAGTAAAAAATGGACAGAGGAAGTATTGGGAACAGACAAGGTTATTATTGCAATGTGTCATTTCACGGCTTTGCCGGGAGATCCGGGTTTTGACGAGAAAGGAGGAATGGAAGCAGTTGTAGAGCGTGCCCGCAGAGAGATGCTGGAACTGCAGGAAGGCGGTGTCGATGCCATTATGTTCTCCAACGAGTTCAGTCTTCCTTATCTTACAAAGGTAAAAACGGAGACAGTAGCCGCAATGGCACGGATCATTGGAGAGATCAAGGGAGATCTTCACATACCGTTTGGGGTGAATGTTTTATGGGATCCGGAAAAGTCATTAGATTTAGCAAAAGCTACGGGAGCAAAGTTTGTCAGAGAAATATTTACTGGCGTCTATGCCAGCGATTTCGGTATCTGGGACACAAACTGCGGTGAGGTTGTAAGGCATCAGCATGCAATTGGGGCACAGGATGTGAAACTGTTATTCAACATCGTACCGGAAGCGGCAAAATACATTCAAAGAGATGATATTGCCCAGATTGCGAAAAGCACTGTATTTAACTGCAGACCGGATGCACTCTGTGTTTCCGGACTCACAGCAGGTGCTGCCACAGACTCACAGGTACTGAAAACGGTAAAAGATGAAGTTCCGCAAACCATCGTTTTTGCAAATACCGGTGTGAGAAAAGAAAATGTAGCAGAGCAGCTGAAGATTGCAGACGGAGCGGTTGTTGGAACTACATTTAAAAAGGACGGGATTTTTGAAAATGCTGTAGACAGAGAACGCGTAAAAGAATTTATGGATGTTGTAAAAGAGTTCAGAAATAAATAATAGGAGCCGGAGGAATCATTGACTATGAAGATATTTCCGTCATTGGCTTCGGCAGATCAGCTGAAGTTAAGAGAAGAGATTGAAAAGCTCAAAAATCATACGTATCTGCATTATGACATTGAAGATGGAAACTTTGTTCCTAATATAACGTTTGGATTAGGGACGGTCAGGCTGGCTGCAGAAGTTACAGAGGCTTCCATGGATGCTCATCTGATGGTACAGAATCCTTTGGACTATTTGAATGATCTGCAGGCATGCGGTTTTAAAGCTGTAGCTGTTCATTGGGAGGCCCTTGACTATCCTTCAAGAATTATTACAGAGATTAAAAGACGCGGAATGAAAGCCGGAATTGCACTGAATCCACGTACAGCGGTAAATGAAGTAGAATTTTATCTCAATGAAGCCGATTATTTTTTAATTATGACATCAGAACCGGACGGAGCCGGAGAGAAATTTCGAGCGGATATGGTGGAGAAAGTCAGATGGCTTGCTAAGAGATGCCGGACAGATCAGGATATTATTGCGGATGGAGGCATTTCAGGAAAGGAAATACGGCTTTTAAGGAAAAACGGAGCAACAGGTGCTGTTATAGGCAGAGCTGTCTTTCAAGCTGAAGATTCTTTCGGTGCAATCACATACTTTGAGAACTTGTAAGGAGGTATCATCCATGTCACTAAAAGATGCATTGTCAGAAGAAACATGTTTTACCAACATCAGGGCCGAAAGTCAGGAAGAAGCCCTTCATATTATAGCGTCAAAAATGTATCAGAAAGGAATTGTAACAAAAGATTATGAGGAGCACGTGATACAGAGGGAGAAAGAATTTCCTACGGGACTTCCGTTAAATGGATATAAAGTAGCAATCCCGCATACAGATTCCAGATATGTTAAGAAAACGAGAATCTGTGTTGCGTCCCTGAGCGAACCAATTGAGTTTCAGGTTATGGGAGGCAGTCAGGAAAAAACCAGTGTCAGTGTCATCATGATGATGGCAATCAAAGAGCCACATGCCCAGTTGGAAACTTTACAGGAATTAATTCATCTGGTACAGGATGATCGTATGATGGAGGAATTAGTGAGGGCAAAAGACGGAAAAGAGATTTATCATAAAATCGTTTCTTGTATGTGTTAAAGGAAAGGATAAAACAAAAGGGGGTGAGCAGTCAGCTGACCCCTTATAAGCAGTCTTAATTTTTAAGAATACAAAAAAATAAAATATTTTCAAAAAACTTGTTGACAAGTGTAGGAGCGTTTGGTATTATATACAAGCGTCACAGCGAGAGACGCTTAAAAAACAAAGAAAACAAGTACCTGGAGAGGTATCGAAGTGGTCATAACGAGGCGGTCTTGAAAACCGTTTGTCCGCAAGGGCGCGTGGGTTCGAATCCCACCCTCTCCGTTGCTTTGAAGATCAGCACCAGCTGAGAGCAAAGTAGTTAGGGACGCTTGGAGAAGTACCCAAGTGGCTGAAGGGGCTCGCCTGGAAAGTGAGTAGGTCGTTAATAGCGGCGCGAGGGTTCAAATCCCTCCTTCTCCGTTGGAACTTTGACAGGAGGTTCCGGATATAAAGTTTGAGTGCGGTGTGCACTTCGGAAGTTTCACTTCCTCAGTCGCGGCAGAGCCGCTTATATAAAAAGTAAACCGTATGCGCTCAGAAGAATAAATTCTTCACGCGATACACTTCATTTTTTATGCACACAATACTGCAAATGCGAACATTGACAACTAAACAATAAGACAACCTTGAAAATTCTAAGAGATTTTCAGTATCTTTTGAAAAAGATACACGAACGTTCTTTATAAAAGGACACAGTAAAACAAGGATAAAAAAGCTAGCGCTTTTTAGATCCAAGATTGAACATGAGAG
>NZ_CAJSYK010000048.1:0-4657 GCF_910574135.1 Anaerostipes faecis
CTAAATTTGCAGTACAAGTATAGAAAAGCTCTAATAGTGAAAGATTCCGGATATTTGCCGCGATCATCATACTGTCCATTCTCTGCATAGAAGGGGTAAGCCCCATAAATTCAGATATTTCTTTTGATAAAGAGGTAACACATATATGAATCAGGTCAATACCAGTTTCTGTTTCATAAGCAAGGCATCTTGCACGAAATCTACTCAGAGTTCTGTCGCTCAAGGGCTGTTCTTCAAAACTAGTAGTATGAAGAGCATGCTGATACCGTATATCAAACATTAGAGCCTGAACAAGTTCATCATCACTATCACCAAGTGCTTCTTTGAGAATCAATGCACCAACGATTACATTTACGGGAGTATTTGGACGAGAAGCTTTACTACTATACAATACAGAAAATATATCTTCGTTTATGGCAGGAAAAATCCTATCCGAAAAAGTCTTTGCCCATGATTTTTCAAGAAACTTACGTTCTCTTTCTGTCAGGTTAAATGTGCTGTCAGTCAACGACATTTGTTGACTATTATTTGATACAAAAGCCATGCGAATCACCTCGATATTTGATATTTATATTTTACCAAATGTTCGGATGGATTGATATATCGTGTTAAATTTTCAAGGTACAAATTTATATCAAAGGTCAATGACCTTTTGACACCCTAATCTTCATAGGAAAGTTCTACGACTTCCCTATGAAATAAAAACACTCCGCGGGTTGTGCACAGATGCGTAAGGAAATTATTTGCCTGCGGCAAATTGCATCTGGCACGCAAAGTTGTCAAGCCCCTCAAAGAGTGAGGGGTTGGGGCGTTGAAGTGGGCTTGCCCACTTTGTTCTTTTCATCCCTGCTGTGCAGCCGATTTTTTTTGTTCCCATTTCTTGCTTTTAAAATAGCAAAAACCGGCGATGGCAGGCAGCAGGGATGACAGAGCCTGCCCCATATAGATTCCGGGGAATCCCAGTTTAAGAGGAAATGCAAACAGCCAGCTCAGGGGCAGGCGTACGATGACGGCATCTAAAACTGCATTTACCATGGCAATATGGGAAGAACCTATACCGATTGCGAAGGAATCAAACGTATACATAACTGCATAGACCAGACTGTTTGCACCACAGCATATTCGGAGGTACAAAATCCCGCTTTTCAGGACCTCCGGACTCGAGGGGTCAAACAGCATAATGATGGGCTCAGCAAAGATCTGGACGATCAGAACAGAGAACAGCGTCACCATGACATTGAGACGGAGACCGGTCAGGGTTGTTTTTTTCACGCGCCGGATATCATTTGCACCTATATTTTGACCGGCCATGGCTGTGACTGCCTGCCCCACAGCCCAGCACGGCATGCCTGCAAAAGTATTGATTTTCAGCCCGACACCGGATGCCGCTGCGGCGGCTGTACCGAAATTGTTGAGCATACCTGTAATCAATAGATAAGAAATATTGACGATGATCATCTGGCCGGCCGCCGGCAGACCAATTTTCATAATGACTGCCAGCTTATCGGCTTTGACCGCAAAGTTTCTGATTTTAAAATCAAAGACAAAGTTCCTGCGTTTCAGATGAATGACTGCGGTTACAAGTGAAATACCCTGGGAAAAAACTGTCGCGTAAGCCGCTCCTCTCGTTCCGATTCCCAGATAAGAGACTAAAAGCAGATCCAGTATGATATTAACGGCAGCAGCCACCGCGACAAAGTAAAGCGGACTCTTTGAATCTCCGAGCCCCTTCATAACCGAACAAACGGAATGATACCCAAATACAAAAACAGTTCCCCAGCAGATGATTTCCATGTATGCACAGGCATCCTGCATTGCATCGGCAGGAATTTTTAATAAAATAAAAAGCGGTCTGCAGAATAGAAGTCCAAGTATGGTTATAAAAAGCGAAGCGATAAAGGTAACTGAAAAAAGCGTTCCGGTTGTTTCCGCCTGGCCTTTTATGTCGCCGGCTCCTTTAAATTGGGCGATCAGTACAGTCCCGCCCATGGTGATTCCCAGGCAGAAAGAATTAATAATAAAACAGAGCATGGAGGCGTTGCTTACAGCGGCAAGCCCGGCTTTTCCGACGGTCCTTCCGACCACCAGCATATCTGCGATGCTGTAAAATGATTGCAGCAGATTAGCTGACAGGAGAGGCAGTGCGAACAGGACCAGATTTTTTGTAATGTTTCCTTTGGTCAGGTTTTGTTTTTCTTTCATTTTCATGTTCCTTTCAAAGAAGCAGAGGGCATCACCAAAAGGGTGTGCCCTCTGTTCATATAAATAAAAAATACAAAAGGCAGCAGACAAAACATTGTCCGCTGCCCAGGTATGATTTATTTCCATCTGTGAAAAACATACAAACAAAACCTGATGTCTCCATCAGTGTTTGGCATACTTCTTCATAATCTTGGCTCCGTACAATGTTTTGAATCATCAAATTGTATGGAGCTTTCATCAATACATAATTTTCCGAATATCATTGTACTCACCCTTTCTTTTCGTTGATAAGATAACTATAAAGGTCTCAGCTTCCTATGTCAAGCGCTTCATAAATATGTCTAAAGCTTTCTGCAGCGGTTGAACGCCGCATGGATCTCCTGCCGTCTCGGCATTGCCAGATTAGATCTCACATATCCGCTGTCCAGTATCGCCGCAAGCCCTTTGGCGTCGATGAGCGCTAAAAGTTCCTCTGCGATTTGGCGCAGGTCTTTTCTGCCGTCGATCAGATGCAGCTGGGCATAAAGCAGAGCATAGGCGAGAGCTGTTGTCTGCTCAGAGTCACAGATCTGTTCTGCATACCGCAGGTCCACAGTCTCTTTGTTGATCTGGAATGCGTCTTTTCCGAGGGTTTTTAATTTGTTCCGGCTGTTTTTCAGGGACGGACGGCTGGGGTTTACAACACGGTGAAAAGAAGGGCTGTCCGGCTTTTCTTTCGGAATTGTTACCGGCGGAAAGGCTTTGGACTCCTCTTTTGCAAAGTCTGTGATCTCCCTCGGCACATAGCGGTCCATCTGTAAAATGTGGTCGGCAACCTGGAAATAGGCCCCGGAGCTTCCTGCCACAATGACGGAAGAAATACCGTGGTCTTCATACAGTCCCCGGACCCGTTCAATAAACGGAGTAATAGGCTCATGATCCCTGTGGACCACTCTCTGCATCAGTTCGTCACGAATCATAAAGTTGGTGGCGCTGGTGTCTTCATCGATGAGGAAAAGAGAAGTTCCGGCCTCCATACTCTCGATCACATTGGCCGCCTGGGAGGTGCTGCCGCTGGCGTCTTCAGTGGAGAAAGAAACCGTATCTTTTCCGTTTGGAAGATTATTGATAAACAGGGAAATATCTGTGTTTTTTATGCTGCGCCCGTCCTCTGCGCGGAGTTTTACCGCCGTGTCATCGGTGATGACATATTCACGGCCGTCATTTCTTATATGGTTGTAAACACCTAATTCCAATGCTTTCAGCAGTGTTGATTTTCCATGATAGCCCCCGCCTACGATCAAGGTAATGCCTTTTGGTATTCCCATGCCGGAGAGGGGACCGTGATGAGGAAGATTTAATGTGACTTTCAGGGAGTCCGGCGAATGGAAAGCCACAGCCTGCCTCATCGGACGCGGAGATACCCCGCTCTCCCTTGGGAGGACAGAACCATCTGCTACAAAAGCACAGAGATTCAGCTTCGGAAGCTGGTCACGAATATATTTTTGATCTTCGGCAAGGCTGATCACATCTTCGACGGCGCCTACGTTAAGCTTCTTATAATAGAAGGAAGACAATACACAGTCGGGAAGAAAGTCAAACAGGATTTTGATCAGTTCAAATGCGGCGATGGTCCGGCCCCTGGCAGGAAATCCGATCTCAAAATGGACGGAAATATCACCGGAATCCGGATGAATCAGCAGGGCAGTCCGTTCCAGTATCTCCTGTCCGCATTTACTGATGGAAATGAGCCCGCTCTTTCCTGAGCCCTTTGCCTTAAAATTATAGGATTCAAGCTTTCTGCCGAAGATGCGGGTCAGATAGTCCTGCAGTGCGATCCGCTTATGGGACAGGTCAAAAAGCCGGGCAGGAAATCCGGCGTTTCTGCCGGGAATACTGATGCTTACTTTGGAGGGAGAGGCAAAGGGATCTCCCTGTACATGGTCAATATGCAGGGTATAGCCGCCGAACCGGTAGCTTCCTCTGGTGTCTTTATAGGCAGGATAGCCTTTATGATCGATACGCTCTAACAGCGATCTTAAATCATCTGAAGTCTTCATATGTTCTATCACCTTTCAATGTATGAGTTTTTTACCACTATTTCCGTCACGCTTTGAAATGCGTTCCTCCAATAGTGATAAAAAGCTATCGTTGGATAGTTCCATTTGTTTGATGGATACTTATCCAGTAGATATTACTTCCATTTTGACCAGTTTTGAGGCCTTGCATCTCTGAGACAGCAAGCCGGAAAACTGGTCAATATGTCATAATAAGTATCCCACGATTAAATGGACCAGTCAATCTGGTCCGAGTATTTTTTTCTTTCAATGGCAAACACTGCGGGCAGTTGATATAATAATAACTTCTCGGAATCTCAATGAATGAGATTCTAACTGAAATTTGAAAACTGAATATCGTGCAGGAATAGAGATTTGGCAAAAAAGGGCATAAACGTTGGACATAGAGGAAGCTATGC
>NZ_CAJSYK010000049.1:0-4490 GCF_910574135.1 Anaerostipes faecis
TGACATGTTTTTTTGTAACTGTTATATATAAAGTAAGGGCGAAAAGCCTGTTTTTCAAGACTTTCGCCCTTCATTATCATAGAAGAATCTTATTTACAGACTTTTTTTCATAGTCTCCATTCAGCAGTACGAATATATCATACTCCAATGAGCAAATAGTTTTGGCTCTCGCTTTCTCAAAGTGCAGAGCCATTCTTCTGCCCTGCGTCTTCTCCCACGGAAGTTCTTATACATACACATGCCCATTTCACAAGTCTTCTTTCTATGCATAGCAGCGTATCTTTCATTGCGGATGGATTGTATTTCCCAAAATAATTCATCCAGCCACTTAGTATCGGATTCTATACATTGCTTTAAATGTGTATCCCAGAAAAATCAAACTCTGTAAGTTCTTCTTCCTTTCACCTGTCCTCGTCCTTACAATACACAATCCTTGTCTTGGTCGGATTCAGTTCCAGCTTACATTCTTCAAACCTTTGAGCCAGGCTCTGCTTGATACATATTGCCTCCTCTTTTGTACGGCAGTGGACTATTCTATCATCTGCATACCTCTCAAACGGGGCTTGCGGAAAATTTCATTTCATCCACATATCAAATACATAGTGCAAAAACATATTTGCAAGAACCGGACTTATTACTCCACCTTATGATTAGAAAGGCATAACGCTCCTTGCGGTGAACCCACTTTTGTTGGGAAGTATTTTCCGTCTTCTATTACTCCTGCTTTTAACCATTGCCGAAACAATTTCAGAACTCGTCTATCACTGATTCTTCTTTCGATAAGACTCATAAGTATTTCATGGTCGATGTTATCAAAATATCCTTTTATGTCTGCATCTACTACATACCAGCTCTTATATAAAGTCTTCTGTACCTTCTTCGTTGCCTGTATTGCGTCCCGTTTTGGTCTGAACCCATATGAGCATTCTAAAAAGTTTGCTTCAAAAACTGGTTCAACTACTATTTTGCATGCCTGTTGTACAATTCTATCTCTAATAACAGGTATACCCAATGGTCGCTGTTTACCATCTGGCTTTGATATATAAACTCTCTTAACTGGTTTTGGATAATAGATGCCTTTTACTAAATCTTCCTGGGTATCCAATAAGTATGATTCCACTCCATACTCTTCAATCATTTCAAAGGTCACACCATCTATTCCGGCACTTCCTTTGTTTTCTTTTACTCTTTCCACGCCCGCCATAAAACATCCAGGCGAAAAATACGGTCATACAACGCATGAAATCTGCGTTGCTTATCCTTTTTGGCAGCCAAGTATAGTTTGCATTGAAGTTGTCGTGATTTATCTATTGAGTGTTGTTGTCCCTTTTGAGGCATGCACTGTCCCTTACCTTCCTGTTTAACTTGACTAAAGTAGAGCCCCTTTTCCAAATACGTTTATCTTACCGCACCATCATAGATACTATGGGCTCCTCCGACTCCTCATAATGCGTCTTCTTGAATTTCGTGTGTTACTTATATCAAGAATTACATGTTTATGGTTCCATGACACTATGAGGTCTCTTCTGTTCCATCAACAACTATGTTAACATTCCGCTCCCTCTACACCGAAGGGTTCTTCAGCGCTGCTTCCAGTTTCTTCACGCCTTCCGTGGTCTTCGTCAGAAAGCCAGTGACTCGACACCCTCTTTTTCCCAAAAGGGCTAACGTAACGATGCTACAGGATTCACTTAATGTTACGGAGCTCACTGGTGATTACTCCGACCAGACTTTCACTGGCAAGCTGTTGACAGCTTGCAGAACACACGACTTTCACCCATTAGTAACGTGCGCAGCCAGGCGCACTCAGAAAAAACTCCGGTCATAGATTTTAACCGGAGTTTTTTTATTAAAGGTCATAAAATACAATGCGTCTTGGCGCTTATCGTTTCTCAAAATGCTGATAGTCTTTATATGTAATCCAGTCACCGCCCCACTGAAAACCGTGTTTCCTGAAAATCCGGTACACACGGTCATTTCTGTGGATCATATTATATTTATACTTGCCTCTGCACTTTTTTACATCTCTCTGCGCATAGATTTTTCCGTTTTCAGGTGTGATGGAATTTCTCTTTACAAAGGGGTTGACCCTCGGATTAATGTCAATCGCTTTGCCGTAAGCATGGTTGGACAGGTGACTGGTCCCTTCTACAATCCGGTAGTTAAAGGCGGAGGTGTTATTGGCTTCCATAGATTTTGTGTCATCGGCGCCGTAATCATCGACCAGACGGATACTCTCGATCGGGTACTGCATATCATAAAGCTCCTGAAAAATTTCCACCGTATCTTTGGCAATGGACTTATTCACAAGCAGCTGCCCACTCCTGATCTTCCCGTCATAACCGTAATATTTCACCTTCACATAGCGCAGGTCCTGAATTTTTATGTTCGGATTGGACCTGTAAGAAACCCCGCTGATTTTTTCTTTCACTGCCTTCGGGACCTTTTCGTAAGAAAAACCGCTGATGCTTTTATTGGAAAATGCCGGTTTGACGGGTTCCTTTTCTCTTATCTCCTGAACGGATGCACCCAGTCCAATCAATGCCGCCAGCATCATACTTACAATATGTTTCCCCATAGGATCCCTCCCGTCTACGGTCTGCCGTTTAGCTGAAATAAACTGTCTAACAGCAGCCAGTTGGCCCGAAACGGCCTCATCAGATTCCAGTATCCGATACCCGTAAAACCATATTCTTTTGCTGTCCGGACTTTTACATCGATACTCCGGACATCTTCAAACCATACTTCATGTTCTGTTCCATTTAACGTGTAGTTAAAAAATGGGCTCATAGCAGTCTCATCGAACCGGATCTGTACTCCGTTCTGATCTGCGATCTCCACTGCTTCCACATTTCCGATCGTCCTTGCCCTTGTGGTTCCTCTCTCGTAGGGGAGCGGCCAGTCATAGGCATAGTTCGGAATGCCCATATATATTTTCTCCGGCGGGATCTCTGTCACTGCGTAATCCAAAACCTGTTGGACTTTGTTGATCGGTGCAACTGCCATTGGCGGCCCGAACGTATATCCCCATGCACGTCAATGGTAGTATTATATTCTTATTTTCTAATATTATAACACACATTTATGTCTACTTTTACTTGACATATGTCAAGTAGCGTAGTATACTATAACTTATAGAAAGGAAGTGAAATAAATGCCTGAAATAACAAGATTTTATGGAATCGTCATTAAGATTTTTTTCCGTGGCGAACATAATCCCCCACACATACATGCTGTATATGGTGAACATAATGGGGTATTTGAAATTTCCACAATGGAAATGATCGAAGGTGACCTGCCTAGGAAAGCGATTAAGTTAGTGCAGGAATGGGGAGAATCTTATAAAGACGATTTGCAAGAAATGTGGGATAGCAAACAATTAAAAAAACTTCCGCCGCTTGAATAGCGGTGGAAGCCAGATTGGAGGTGATTATAATGCTTTCCATAAAAGTAAAAGATGTAATTCCGTTAAGCGATATGAGGTTACTTGTATTCTTTGAAAACGATATGATAAAACTATTTGACGTGAAGCCCATCATGAAAGATTATCCAGAATTTGAAGCTTTGAAAAATACAGATCTTTTTAACCTTGTAAAAGTTGAACCTGGCGGCTACGGAATTTCTTGGTCTCATGAACTTGACTGCTCTGAAGGTGAGTTGTGGGAAGACGGAGTTGAATTACCTATTACCCCTGAATTTTTTATAAACTTTGTTAAGTATGGCATTATAAATACAAAAGATGCCTGTGATCTTTTAGATTGCAGTCGTCAGAATATTGATGATCTATTAAAAAGAAAGAAAATAACTCCTGTAAAATCGTTCCAGCGTAATAAACTATTTTTAAAAAGCGATATTCTAAAAAGACATGATGTACTTTAATTATCTCATTAAATTTAAAGAGCAGCTCATCTGAGCTGCTCTTTAAATTCCTATTTGTCAGACTAATGGGTTCTTATCCACATGTAAACAGTAACATACGGTTGTAAATTGTTGTGTGATTGTCCTCCACCAGTACTGCCCGTTGATAATTTTTGAGTGCTGTTTGCAATTATTGTATTACAATTTGTACTCCCGGTGATGTTAGCTCCATTTTTTTTATTCCCATCCCACATCCAAATCACAGGATTTTCATCATGTGAATGAGCAGGAATTTCTTTTTCGCTTAATTTATGAATCTTTTCACCTCCAGATTGACGCACTGTAGAAAAATCTACATCTGATTCATCTACTCCAACTAATGTCTTCCCTTTGGCAAATCGTTCCCATATTCCTCCAAAACTTGAACTAGGATCTATATTGCTTACAGATATATATATAGATCCTATAGGATAAACCCTTTCTAATAAATCCGAATTTAAATCTTCAAATTTTCTGTCAAGATTTACAATAGAATTTTTCAGACTATGAATCTCTCCTGTATGTACCTGATATTGCTCGATACTTACGAGACCCACAGAGTCCAGATCAACCTCAAACGGTGTCGTATTTGA
>NZ_CAJSYK010000050.1:0-4038 GCF_910574135.1 Anaerostipes faecis
TTAGCCTGCAGAGCTGTCCCTTTGTCTGTTAAAACTGCGTTTTCCCAAATATTCATGATAATACCTCCTGATATAAACGGTTGTTTCACAGAAGCCATTCAAAAATCTATGGCTATGCTACTTTTTTATTTCTTCAGATCATGATCTCTATAAAGAATATAGCATGGTGCCCTGGGACAATGTGGGCAAGTTAATCCAGAGACAATTAAGTTTCTAAACATATATAATATGCAACTAAATTTAAGTGATATTACTTCTATACATATTAAATATCTATTTAGTCCAAATAGTAGTATTTGAACTTCCATCATAATACCTATACACAATATTAGTAGCATTTCAAACAACTGATCATAAATTTCCTCATCATTTTTCGATACAATGCAGAGAAGAAATTCATATTCTTCCAATCCTCTTTTTTCTGCATTAAAAATGGCTGCTAATCTCCTACGGTGCCCCACAATCACTTCATATTCTCCCATATCTTACTTTTTAACCAACAGCGGCTGAAGGATATCACCTGTAGATCTAAAGGATGCTGCAAGTTCCTCTATCCCTTTCATTTCATAAAAGTTATCATCTGACGGATATAGCTTTTTATAGTGAATCATAACAATCTTTTGCGGACTTTGCGTTTTTTTCGGCTCTGTATTCTTTAAAATATCATCAATCGTGAAGGCCATTATAGTTCACCTCCTGAAGCAGTTCTTCTACAAAATTTATATAATCCTCTGCGGCTGTGGAACTGCGTGCACATTTTTCAAGTGGTTTTCTTTTATATGTACTCTCGTCCGCTTTCACAGTACGACGGATGACACTTCGAAAAATTGGATACCTGTTTAATGTCACAAGTTCCTCATATCCTCTGCGCCCTGAGACACTCTTTTGGAACTGTGTGATCAGTATCTTATATCGGATTTTTCCCGTTATTTTCTCTATCTCACTTATCTGATCATCCATGATTTCAATACCATTAATGGCATATTGGTCTAATTTTATCGGTATGATACATAAATCAGATGCAACCAATGCCGCAATAGTATAGTCTTCTAAAGACGGATGACCGTCTATGATGACAAAATCGTATTGTTCCTTTATTTTCTTTAATTGCTCTTCTAAAAGAAAACATACACATTCAGTTCGCACAAGCGTGTTATTCGCCTGAACTATATCCAAGTTTTTATATTTCGTCCTGCTTTTAAAGTTCTTCTCATTGATCAGATAAGAAAGATTTGTTGCCGTGGTCGTCTTCCCCACACCTCACAGAATTTGTCTAGTAACTCATCAAAATTTTGAATTTCTGATTCTTTTGTATTCGTAAAGAATCCTTTTTTATTCTTCTTGTCTTGACTGAGAAATTGAATGATCTTATTTCTGGTAGGATACCCGTAGTAGTCTGATGTTCTTGCGATGTAATAATCAATACATTCCTTGCCATAGGTTTTATAGAGATCTTCTACTTCTACTTTATCTTTAATTTCATTTCCTTTACTTTCTTCTACTTTCCTTTGTTCAGGAATGTCTACATTTTTACTGTTTTTGACTACATTTTTTCCGGTTAGGTGTACATTTTTATTCAAAATGGCGTAATTAAACAGAAGGTATTCTCTTCTCATTTCAACTTCTTTTCTTCGAACTGTCCCTTTTAAAAATCTAACTTGTATTCCAGCACTCGTCAGAATTTTATATTTGTGAAACAATTCTTTGTTAAAAATACCTCTTTTTATTGCTTCTTCAATTATTTCAGACAAAAGATTGGCACCCACTCCGATCCTTGAAGCAAACAGCAATCTAACATCATCATTCCAATCACAGTAATACCCGTCTCCCCCGTATATCCTTTGGAAGAGCTTTATAATTACTGCATATCCTTTTATCCCGTATGCAGCTTCCAAAAGCTGCATTTTATCATCCATTACACAGTCAAGACCAAAATCGTCAAGACTCTGTTTCATTTTTTACCTCCGGCCTCTGGCCTGAATTTATTAAACTTTTTTAATTCCTCCTTGCAAACATGGAGATTATTAATTACATCTGCATTTTGGCATTTACACTCAGGACAAACACAGTTTAGAGATACAGACCAATATTCATGACCGCAGTTAATACAAATATCGTCCCAAAATTGATCTGTAATTTTTGTAATGCCATCTGAATATGTATTACTCTCCATATAGTTACCTATCCTTGAACTTTAAGAATCTTTTCGTTATAATAAAACTGTAGTATTTGTTTTGCCCCTTTTTGGAATTGCAGTTCCGAAGGGCCTTTTTTATTTGTTAGATTCACTCTCTCTACCTCCTTTCCAACTTGTCCTCCCACAGCCGCTTAACGCAGCTGTGGTTAAATGGCTTTTCTTTTCCTGCTTTTCATTACAATATCAGCTGCCTCTTTCAAGATCAGTTGAATATCTTCTTCTGTTTTATTCCTGCAAAAATTATCTGCTATTTTTACCTTTGTTTCTCCAATAGAAAATTCTTTTACAACATGAGGTTCCTCATGATCCATCGCAATTCCCCCAATCTTTGATTAATTCATTTTATGAAGATATGTTTGTACTTCTTTCCTGCTCTCTGATTATTTCAAAGAGTATTTTATTAACTGACCAGTTTTTTTACCTCTTTATGCCGGTTCTTTCTCTTTGTCCGTTGTTTCTCTCATTTTTCCATCTAAGAATAATTAACATTACTTCCTTAACATCCCTTGATACTCCTAGTAATAATTCAGCGGTTTCTTTTATCTCTGCTACTCTTTTCATAACATTCACCTCCTTGTGTTCTTTACACACATTATCATTTTTGTGGTGGTATGCAATACTATTTTTATTTTTTTGTGTTGTCACGCACAATTCTTCATGCTATAATGAAGCAAATGGAGGTGAGAAATTGAAAATTGGTGAAAGAATAAAATATGTGAGAGAGAGTTTAAATCTCTCTCAGTCAAAATTTGGTGAAACTATGGGTGTTAGTCGAGATGTAATATCCAATGTTGAGTTAGGAAGGGTTGAACCTAAAGAATATATCTTGCGCCTAATATGTAAAACATACCGTGCTAATTATTTATATTTAACTGAAGAATTTGGTGATCCATTCGTAGGTGTTCCAGAAATCATTATGGATGACGTGATTGAAGAATACAGACTAGATGCAACCGACAGAGCACTAATTGAAGAATATGTTAAATTAGATGAAGAAACACGACAATCGTTTAAACAATATTTGTTTCGTGTTTTAGAAAAGGCACAGAAGGAATCGGCAATAGTATAGGTGTCGAACAAACTACTATAAGCTATATGGAACGAGAGGGTTCTGTTGTGAAACCTTCCAATCTCCAATTGATTTGTGCAGTTCATCACATCAACTTTTTATAGCTTTTAAAAGGAATGGATAATCAGGGCCAATTATTTATAGAAAATTATGTTAAGCTCAATAAAGAAGCAAGGAATATAATAAAAAGTCTGCTCTCAGGTGCATTTGAAAAGAGTGTGTGAAACTTTTTCTGTAAAATAGAACTTAGAAGGTTCTTCTATGATAAAATAAAAATCATAGGAGGGCCTTTTATTATGGCAAGAGAAAAGAAACCAGTGCACAAAGTACAAATGACAGAAGGGAAACGCAACATCATCCATCAGCTCCTGGAGGAATACCATATCCAAACAGCGGAAGATATTCAAGATGCCCTGAAAGATCTCCTTGGCGGAACCATCAAGGAAATGATGGAAGCGGAACTGGATGATCATCTGGGATATGCAAAATCAGAACGCTCCGACAATGAGAATTACCGGAATGGATACAAACCAAAACAGGTAAATAGCAGTTATGGTTCTATGCAGATCCCTGTGCCACAAGATCGGAAATCTACTTTCGAACCACAAGTGGTGAAAAAACGGCAGAAAGATATTTCTGATATTGACCAAAAGATTATTTCCATGTATGCAAAAGGGATGACGACCCGGCAGATATCAGAAACCATGGAGGAGATCTATGGCTTTGAAACCTCGGAAGGATTTATCTCTGATGTCACAGACAAGATCCTGCC
>NZ_CAJSYK010000051.1:0-3447 GCF_910574135.1 Anaerostipes faecis
CAAGGCATAGCTTCCTCTATGTCCAACGTTTATGCCCTTTTTTGCCAAATCTCTATTCCTGCACGATATTCAGTTTTCAAATTTCAGTTAGAATCTCATTCATTGAGATTCCGAGAAGTTATTTTCCTTTACTCCAATGATTTCAAATAGTCTGCTATTTCATCAGCTTTCTCTTCTGCTCCAAACCCGGTGATAAATTCCAGCGTTCGGTAGGTTTTATACTCTTTTAACTCAGTTACCGGTATCTCCGCAGTGTGGATGATCACATCCGGATTAAAAATCTCAGCTCTCCCGACTACTTCCAGCGCTTTACATTCCGAGATCTCCACTGAGGGAATCCCCCTTTCTGCCAGCAGCCGTTTGCACGTCTCAGATGCCACCGTTGATGTTGCGATTCCCGTCCCGCATGCTGATAAAATTCTGTAAGTCCTCATAATGAATCCTCCTTATTTTTGATGATTTGAATGATTTCCTCCGGATTCCCGGCGTTTACAAGCGTTCTCAAAATCTCTGCATCCTGTATTAAAAGAATGGCTCTCTGAAGCACTTCCAAATGCTGTTTTCCCGTGATTGCCAGCATCATGACAAACTTCACCGGGACTTTCACATTTTCTTTCGGATTGGTTCCCATGTGAAAAAATGATACCGGCTCTTTCAGCACCCCAATGGCGATTCCAGTTGTTTCTACATAACACGGATCTGTGTGCGGAATTGCCACACCGATATTTCCTGCTAAGACTCCCGTAGGATAAACCTTTTCCCTCTCGCTTAACGCCTTCACATAGCTTTCTTTACAGTAGCCCTCTGAAACTAACACACCTCCTAACTGTTCAAATATCTCCTGTTCATTTTCTGCCCTCAAATCTGTCTGTACCAATGTGTCTTTTAAGTTTTCCCAGATCATGGTTCCCTCCGATCTCAAGTGTATTTGTCTGTATTTTTGTTAAGTTCATTATAGGCCTCAGAAGATACCCTATAAAGGACAAGAGAAGTCATTGAAACGAGCACTAAATTGTACTAATAAAGATATATAAGCTTGGCATATGTTTGTTTATTGGCAAAAAAAGAACAGAACCATCAAAAGGTTCTGCTCCTTACCTTATCTGCAGTATTCATCTTCCAGCCTCCGGATTGTCTCAAGCATGCCCTCCGGAGATTCCTGAGCCTCAATCCGGCTTTTTGTCTCTTCCTGGGAAAACAGACGCACCAGGTTATAAATAGCACAGTTAATGCTGTTGGAGTTTAAGATACTCAAGCCTACAATATAACTCACCGGATCATTTTCACTGTTCCCAAATATCACGGGTTCTTTAAGGCTCACCAGACTGGCTGCCTCTCTGACCGCCCCTTTTTCCTGCTCTGCGTGAGGGGCTGCGATGCCGGAATAAATCACCACATAGGAACCGTTTACCTTAATATTTTCGACCATAGCTTCTATATACTCATAGGTGACGGCCCCGGATTCATAGAGAAGCCTGCCTGCTGCTCTGACCCCTTCCTCCCAGCTTTGCGCTTCCTGCTTCAGTGCGATCCTGTCTGCCGAGAGCATTGCTCCAAGAGAATTCCTCTCGGTCTTTTCTTCTATTTTGAGAAATTTTCCTGTCTCTGCCGTCTGGTCTCCGGACCAGTTCTCCCTTAACTTTGTTGCCTTTCTCCGAATTCTGTAAATATCTTCCTGTTCCAGCAGAGGACTGACCATGAGGATGTTTTGTATCTCCCCTTCGGGAAATGTGACTGTGGAGATCACCAGCTGATCGTTTATGTTTCCCATATCTTTCAGTTCATGTGAGGATCTCACCTCCGTGATCTCAAGTACATCCTCCAGCTGTTTGAGTTTTGCGAGCATGAGCTGGACGGTTCCCCTTCCCATCGCACATACGAGGACTGCGGGCACTTTCTGTTCCCTCATCCGCTCCAGTTTGTCCCGCTCCAGCATAGATGCAAAATACATGACGAGAAAGGAAACTTCATCTCTGGGAACTTTCACCCCAAGATAATCCTCCAATGGTTTCAGACATTCTTCCACCGTACAGAACACTTCGGGATATCCCTTTTCGATTTCTCCCCGAAACGGATTTTCCAGGACCTCTCCCGAAGACATCCGATAGATAGAAGATTTCATATGATCCACCAGCAGATCGTAAAGTGCAAAATCCAGATAAAAATTAATCCGAAACCTGCTGATAATACGGTAAATGACCTCCCCGATCAGCACAGGGATCACCAGCTGGTCTACATTGTTCGTTCCGCTTTTCAGATAGCTTTTTCTTCTGAGGCAGAATACAAAATTTTCTGCTTCCGCTGCCGGTATATCCAGTGAAAATTCTTCTCCCAGCCGGTCCAGTACAGTCCTGCTCAGCGGATATTTTGAGCTCTGGGATGCATTTCCCCAGTCCGGCTGTCTTTCCTTTTCTATTGTTTTTCCTTTTTTTACCCTTTCAACCAGGATCAGCAGTTCATAGACTGCCACCGAAAAAGAGAAGTCGGAAAGAAAGCAGTCATACCTCAATTCTTCTTCCCTTAAAACCTTTTGTATGGTTTCATACCGTCCCTGATATTGAATTTCTTTCAGGAGAAGATGTCCGAACACGTGGAAAGCACCCATTGCACCATATTTTTCTTCATCCAGATTCAGCTCAAGGAGCTTCAGCATACCGGAACGTATGTCTCCTTCCGAAGCTTCTACAATATACCCTTTTTGTACCTGGGAAACAAGTTTCATATTATTTTTCAAAAACCAGTCCTTCAGATCATTCAGGTCACTGATCACTGTGTTTCTGCTCGTACTGATGTACTCTGAAATCCAGGCTGCCGTCACATACTTCTCATGATTCAAAAGAAGCATAGCAAGTATTGTCTTTCGTTCATTTTTGGACAGGCGATATGTATAAAAATCATTTTTCATAATAAACTTTTGGATCTGTTCCAAAAGTCCTTCTTCCCTGCCCTCAAACCTTAAAATTCCCTCTCCGTTTATACTTACCAGAGGCAGTCCGTTTTCATTTAATTCGTCATTCAGCTCTCTGATCTTTTTGCGCACAATCCGTTCAGAAATCTGATACTTTTCCGAAATTTCCGTCAGCTGCAGTCTGCCCCCTGCCAAAAGTTGATTTAATATTTGATTGCTTCTTTTGTCCAAATGGATTCCCTCTTTTCAATCTAAATATTTGATGAACCTTTATCTTATCATATATATTATAAGAAATCGAAGTCTATGCATATAGCACAAATACTGGAAGATTTTCCTGCTGCCGATTGTTCTATGCATAACGGGGCGTTTTTATTTCATAGGGAAGGTCGTAGAACTTTCCTATGAAGATTAGGGTGTCAAAAGACACATTAATAAATATCTGATTTTGTTTGTACCTTGAAAATTTAACACGAATTGGTTTGAGAATATTAAATTTAGAACAATCAACAGAAGGTGAGCTTGATGTTTTGAGTATT
>NZ_CAJSYK010000052.1:0-2254 GCF_910574135.1 Anaerostipes faecis
GGTTCGATTGGAATTTCTCCGCTATCCACACCTCATCCCCACCCTTTTCAACGGATGTGGGTTCGGTCCTCCACTTCCTCTTACGGAAGCTTCAACCTGGACATGGATAGGTCACCCGGTTTCGGGTCTGCCCTCACTGACTGTTATGACCACACAAAGGTGATCATCTACCGCGCTCTTAACGCTTGCTTTCACTTCGGCTCCAGACCTTAAGTCCTTAACCTTGCCAGTACGGGCAACTCGCCGGACCGTTCTACAAAAAGTACGCAGTTCCCCATCTAAAGGGGTTCCACAGCTTGTAAACATAGGGTTTCAGGTTCTCTTTCACTCCCCTCCCGGGGTCCTTTTCACCTTTCCTTCACAGTACTATGCGCTATCGGTCACTAAGGAGTATTTAGCCTTACGGGGTGGTCCCCGCTCATTCCCACAAGGTTTCTCGTGTCTCGTGGTACTCTGGATCCTGCTAGGGTACTTCTGACTTCGGATACGGGGCTTTCACCCTCTCTGGCCGGCCTTCCCAGGCCGTTCTCCTGTCATACATAATCCCATGTTGCAGTCCGAACCCCAGAATGCACGCATTCTGGTTTGGGCTCTTTCCATTTCGCTCGCCGCTACTTTGGAAATCGAGATTTCTTTCTCTTCCTCCGGGTACTTAGATGTTTCAGTTCCCCGGGTTCCCCACGTATGGCTATGGATTCACCATACGCTGACGGAGGGATACTCCGCCGGGTTTCCCCATTCAGAGATCTGCGGATCAAAGGATATTTGCTCCTCCCCGCAGCTTATCGCAGCTTATCACGTCTTTCATCGGCTCTTAGTGCCAAGGCATCCACCCTACGCTCTTTCTACTTTAACCATAGAACGGACGATAGTTGTTCTATCATCCTCATTGTCATCTAGCGTGATGACAACGGGTAATTCGTTTTGTTTGATGTCTTGTCATTTCTTATAAAAAATAACTTTTTGTGTTCTGTATGAAGTTTTCAAGGTACATCCGCGTAGCAAGTATTGTTTTTCTATGAAGGCTCTGCCGCGATCGAAGAAGTGCAGCTTCTTAAGATTCACGCGTTACCACCAACAATTCTGTTACGCTGCTGGGCTTGAGTGGACTCGAACCACCGACCTCACGCTTATCAGGCGTGCGCTCTAACCACCTGAGCTACAAGCCCATTTGGATATGGCCGTTCCTTCCGGCCCACCATTTAATTGTAGACAATCTTCATTGTCTGCGTGGAGAATACGAGATTCGAACTCGTGACCTCCTGCTTGCAAGGCAGGCGCTCTCCCAACTGAGCTAATCCCCCTCGGGTTTGTTCGACTCTACTAGCGCTCAAGCGTTGCTTTCGCTGAGTATCGCGAACGATTTTTTTACTAAACTCATCTTCGATTCGTTAAGTAAAAAATATCCGGCAGCCACCTGCTTTCCCAGGTCGTCTCCAACCAAGTATCATCGGCCGTTTTGGTCTTAACCATCGTGTTCGGGATGGGTACGGGTGTGTCCCCAAAACGCATCGCCACCGGAAGTATTCTGTTGTTCTTTTCCGAACTGCACAGTTCTCCTTGACAACTGAACAATAAGACAACCTCTACTTCTTCTTCCTTAGAAAGGAGGTGATCCAGCCGCACCTTCCGATACGGCTACCTTGTTACGACTTCACCCCAGTTATCGGTCCCACCTTCGGCAGCTCCCTCCTATAAGGTTGGGTCACTGACTTCGGGCGTTACTGACTCCCATGGTGTGACGGGCGGTGTGTACAAGACCCGGGAACGTATTCACCGTGACATTCTGATTCACGATTACTAGCGATTCCAGCTTCATGTAGTCGAGTTGCAGACTACAATCCGAACTGAGACGTTATTTCTGGGATTTGCTTCGCCTCACGACTTCGCTTCCCTTTGTTTACGCCATTGTAGCACGTGTGTAGCCCTGGCCATAAGGGGCATGATGATTTGACGTCGTCCCCACCTTCCTCCAGGTTATCCCTGGCAGTCTCTCTAGAGTGCCCATCCGAAATGCTGGCTACTAAAGATAGGGGTTGCGCTCGTTGCAGGACTTAACCCAACATCTCACGACACGAGCTGACGACAACCATGCACCACCTGTCTTAACTGTCCCGAAGGAAAGGTCCCATTACGAACCGGTCAGTTAGATGTCAAGACCAGGTAAGGTTCTTCGCGTTGCTTCGAATTAAACCACATGCTCCACCGCTTGTGCGGGTCCCCGTCAATTCCTTTGAGTTTCATTCTTGCGAAC
>NZ_CAJSYK010000053.1:0-1680 GCF_910574135.1 Anaerostipes faecis
GGGCAATCTCAAAAGAAAAGCTGAAACAGGCAGGGCTTGTGAGTTGCTACGATTATTACATGGAACGTCATGCTTTGAAGTTATGTTGAACCGCCGTATGCCGAACGGCATGTACGGTGGTGTGAGAGGGGAGATTTAATCTCCCCTACTCGATTGCTTCTGTGTTTTTGTAATAAACCTAAAAAGCAGGATCATTCCAATCAGACTGACAAGCAGTTCGGTCATGGGAAAGGCTGCCCAGACTCCTGTAATGCCTCCCAGGGCAGACAATATAAAAGCCATAGGAATGATAATGACAAATCCCCGGAGGATCGATATCATGTGTGCCGGCCGGGGGTATTCCGTTGAAGTGAAGTAAACGGCAGCCACAATATTGAAACCAGCAAATACAGAGGCTGTAAAGTATATTTTCAGTCCTGCGGCTGCGATATCCTGAAGTGTCTTATTGTGATTGCTGTTAAAGATTCCGGTAATGGGTTCCGCACCGAAAAACATACACAGATAAACGCAGGCGGAGATTACAATAACCGCGGTGACAGCGTAACGTAAAATCGCAGTAACATTTTTATGGTTTCCGGCACCGTAATTGCTGCTTAAGACAGGCTGTATCCCCTGTGCGATGCCTGTATAGACTGCCATGACGACCAGTGACAGATTCGCGATGACACCATAGGCCGCAACGCCGATGTTCCCCGCAATGTGCAGCAGGATCACATTAAATACAATGATCACGATACCGGAAGAAACTTCTGTGATCAAAGACGGAAGTCCGCTTGAAAAAATATCAAGCAGCAGGTTTGCCGAAAGTCTGCATTTCTTTAAATGAAACTGATTTCTTTTATTTATCAGATAAGGGGACAGAATCAAAATGCTGATTACCGGTGCCAGTCCGGTGGCAAACGCTGCCCCGAACAATCCCATTCCGAGCGGAAATATAAATATATAATCCAAAATAACATTAGACAGACTGCCGCAGATCATGGCTGTCATGGATAACTGGGGATTTCCATCATTTCTTATGAAACACAGCAAAAGATTATTTGTCATAAACATTGGGGCAAACAACAGAATAACCTGTAAATAAGTTTTTGTCATTTTGAACACAGATTCGTTGGCTCCCAACATACTGACCATAGGGCCGGAGCAGAAAATACCAAGCAGGAAGAAGATACCTGCGATGATTCCGGTCAAAACCACAGCATTTGTAAATACCTGATTCGCTTTGACTTTATTTTTCTGGCTTCTTAGAATTGAATATTTTGTTCCTCCTCCGATTCCGAGCATTAATCCGCTGCCGTTTATAAAGCTGTAAACCGGAATTGCAAGGTTTAAGGAGGTCAGTCCATCAGCGCCTAATGCCCTGGAGACAAAAAAGGTATCTGCCAGGATATAAAAGGACAACCCTAACATACCCAGTACATTGAGCGAAGAATACTTCAAAAAAACTTTAAAACATGAGATCTCTTTCATATGGTATATACCTTCCTTATGCATTTGTGTACATCTCCGCAGGACTTTCCTATGGTGATTAGGGTGTCAAAAGGTCATTGACCTTTGATATAAATTTGTACCTTGAAAATTTAACACGATATATCAATCCATCCGAACATTTGGTAAAATATAAATATCAAATATCGAGGTGATTCGCATGGCTTTTGTATCAAATAATAGTCAACAAAT
>NZ_CAJSYK010000054.1:0-1382 GCF_910574135.1 Anaerostipes faecis
AGGTGGGACCGATAACTGGGGTGAAGTCGTAACAAGGTAGCCGTATCGGAAGGTGCGGCTGGATCACCTCCTTTCTAAGGAAGAAGAAGTAGGGGTTGTCTTATTGTTCAGTTGTCAAGGAGAACTGTGCAGTTCGGAAAAGAACAACAGAATACTTCCGGTGGCGATGCGTTTTGGGGGCACACCCGTACCCATCCCGAACACGATGGTTAAGACCAAAACGGCCGATGATACTTGGTTGGAGACGACCTGGGAAAGCAGGTGGCTGCCGGATCTTATTTAAAAAGCCTGATGAGGGATTTGATATAAGAAAATTTCTTATATGAAATGGCTTATCAAGCCAAAATAGAAAGTGCAGAAGCTGCAGACAAGATGTGTGCGGTATCTCATGCACGGATGTACCTTGAAAACTTCATACAGAACACAAAAAGTTATTTTTTATAAGAAATGACAAGACATCAAACAAAACGAATTACCCGTTGTCATCACGCTAGATGACAATGAGGATGATAGAACAACTATCGTCCGTTCTATGGTTAAAGTAGAAAGAGCGTAGGGTGGATGCCTTGGCACTAAGAGCCGATGAAAGACGTGATAAGCTGCGATAAGCTGCGGGGAGGAGCAAATATCCTTTGATCCGCAGATCTCTGAATGGGGAAACCCGGCGGAGTATCCCTCCGTCAGCGTATGGTGAATCCATAGCCATACGTGGGGAACCCGGGGAACTGAAACATCTAAGTACCCGGAGGAAGAGAAAGAAACCTCGATTTCCAAAGTAGCGGCGAGCGAAATGGAAAGAGCCCAAACCAGAATGCGTGCATTCTGGGGTTCGGACTGCGACATGGGATTATGTATGACAGGAGAACGGCCTGGGAAGGCCGGCCAGAGAGGGTGAAAGCCCCGTATCCGAAGTCAGAAGTACCCTAGCAGGATCCAGAGTACCACGAGACACGAGAAACCTTGTGGGAATGAGCGGGGACCACCCCGTAAGGCTAAATACTCCTTAGTGACCGATAGCGCATAGTACTGTGAAGGAAAGGTGAAAAGGACCCCGGGAGGGGAGTGAAAGAGAACCTGAAACCCTATGTTTACAAGCTGTGGAACCCCTTTAGATGGGGAACTGCGTACTTTTTGTAGAACGGTCCGGCGAGTTGCCCGTACTGGCAAGGTTAAGGACTTAAGGTCTGGAGCCGAAGTGAAAGCAAGCGTTAAGAGCGCGATAGATGATCACACTTTGTGTGGTCATAACAGTCAGTGAGGGCAGACCCGAAACTGGGTGACCTATCCATGTCCAGGTTGAAGCTTCCGTAAGAGGAAGTGGAGGACCGAACCCACATCCGTTGAAAAGGGTGGGGATGAGGTGTGGATAGCGGAGAAATTCC
>NZ_CAJSYK010000055.1:0-1128 GCF_910574135.1 Anaerostipes faecis
GGACCTTTCCTTCGGGACAGTTAAGACAGGTGGTGCATGGTTGTCGTCAGCTCGTGTCGTGAGATGTTGGGTTAAGTCCCGCAACGAGCGCAACCCCTATCTTTAGTAGCCAGCATTTCGGATGGGCACTCTAGAGAGACTGCCAGGGATAACCTGGAGGAAGGTGGGGACGACGTCAAATCATCATGCCCCTTATGGCCAGGGCTACACACGTGCTACAATGGCGTAAACAAAGGGAAGCGAAGTCGTGAGGCGAAGCAAATCCCAGAAATAACGTCTCAGTTCGGATTGTAGTCTGCAACTCGACTACATGAAGCTGGAATCGCTAGTAATCGTGAATCAGAATGTCACGGTGAATACGTTCCCGGGTCTTGTACACACCGCCCGTCACACCATGGGAGTCAGTAACGCCCGAAGTCAGTGACCCAACCGCAAGGAGGGAGCTGCCGAAGGTGGGACCGATAACTGGGGTGAAGTCGTAACAAGGTAGCCGTATCGGAAGGTGCGGCTGGATCACCTCCTTTCTAAGGAAGAAGAAGTAGGGGTTGTCTTATTGTTTAGTTATCAATGGTGATAACAAAAAAAGTATCAAGCAGGGAAGAAACAAAGAAACCTGTGAAATACTCAATGCTTCCGGTGGCGATGCGTTTTGGGGACACACCCGTACCCATCCCGAACACGATGGTTAAGACCAAAACGGCCGATGATACTTGGTTGGAGACGACCTGGGAAAGCAGGTGGCTGCCGGATCTTATTTAAACATTCTTTGGTGATTCGATATAAGAACAAAGTTCTTGTATGGAATGGCTGAAGAAGCCAAAATAGAAAGTGTAACAGAGATTGTTGGTGGTAACGCGTGAATCTTAAGAAGCTTCGCTTCTTCGATCGCGGCAGAGCCGCTTATACAAAAAGAAAAGCATATGCGCTTAGGAGAATGAATTCTCCACGCGATATCCTTCCCTTTTTGTGCACGCAATATTTGCTACGCGGATGTACCTTGAAAACTTCATACAGAACACAAAAGTTATTTTTTATAAGAAATGACAAGACATCAAACAAAACGAATTACCCGTTGTCATCACGCTAGATGACAATGAGGATGATAGAACAACTATCGTCCGTTCTATG
>NZ_CAJSYK010000056.1:0-790 GCF_910574135.1 Anaerostipes faecis
GCTTCGTTGCTTTAAGTCAACTTACCCACCATGTACGCCTTAATATCGGGTTTCTGTCCGTAGGGCTACGATTTCGCTATCCCTTCTTCTCGCCCACACCTCACGATGCAAACCTTGGGAGTCGCTTACAAGTTCGTCGGTAGCTACGCCTATGTGGACTTGCACCACAAAACACGGACATGCCCGTCATACCTAAAAAGGCCGGGATCTCTCCCGGCCTCAGGCTGTAGACAAAACGATTCGCAATGTCATGTTTGCGAACCGTTATTTAATCTATTTCCACTTTTTAAATTCCTATTTTGTTATGATGAGCTTATTTTTTCATTATCCCGTAGACCCTTATTCTTCCGTTAGAATCTACCCAGTTTCCGGTTCTTGCATATAGTGTACTTGCATTTTTTTTATAGATCGAACATGCATTGTCAGCATTACTGTTTACGATTATTCTTGTAGATTCTGTTGTTGTCTCTAAATAATATGATGGAATCAGAATAGAATTAAATATATTTCCATAGTTTCCATAACATATAGAAATAAAATAATAATCTTGCCAATTAGCTGGAAATTCTTTTACAACATTATTTGTTAGCTTTTCGATTGTACATATTAAATCACATTTACTTATTGCTTTTGTAGCATTATCTAAAGCCGAATTTAAATCTTCAAATTTTCTGTCAAGATTTACAATAGAATTTTTCAGACTATGAATCTCTCCTGTATGTACCTGATATTGCTCGATACTTACGAGACCCACAGAGTCCAGATCAACCTCAAACGGTGTCGTATTTGA
>NZ_CAJSYK010000057.1:0-648 GCF_910574135.1 Anaerostipes faecis
GAGCAAAACATATTATCATGTCGACTTTCTACTGGAATTGGTGCAAATTTAGCCGGATGCGGCACGGAGATAGCCGCAATACGAATAAAATAGGAATTTAATATGTATAGAGGTAATATCACTTAAATTTAGTTGCATATTATATATGTTTAGAAACTTAATTGTCTCTAGATTAACTTGCCCACATTGTCCCAGGGCACCATGTTATATTCTTTATAGAGATCATGATCTGAAGAAATAAAAAAGTAGCATAGCCATAGATTTTTGCATGGCTTCTGTGAAACAACCGTTTATATCAGGAGGTATTATCATGAATATTTGGGAAAACGCAGTTTTAACAGACAAAGGGACAGCTCTGCAGGCTAAACTGATTCAAGGGCAGACTTTAAAGATCAGCAGAGTTACGACGGGTTCCAAAAAGGTCCCGATTGTAGATCTTCGGCAGCAGACGGATGTCACGGAAGGTGGATATGATATTACACTTCAGCCCTCAAGGACAGAAGGTGAAAAAACGATTCTTCCGGTTCTGCTTGAGAACACAAGTTTAAAAGAAAGTTATGACTTATGGCAGGTTGGTTTTTTCGCGGAAGATCCGGAGGAAGGCGAAATTTTGTATTGTCTTGCTCAGGCATCGGAGGCAAAGCATAT
>NZ_CAJSYK010000058.1:0-612 GCF_910574135.1 Anaerostipes faecis
TCTATACATATTAAATTCCTATTTTATTCGTATTGCGGCTATCTCCGTGCCGCATCCGGCTAAATTTGCACCAATTCCAGTAGAAAGTCGACATGATAATATGTTTTGCTCTGTTAAGGCAAGTATACATACTTCTTTAAATGATAAGTAACCTTTTCCATAACATGAACTCGTAGATATGCTTGCGTTTTTGGTATTATTATAAACCTGAACACGCCTCGTAGACTCTGACGCGTTAGATGTAAAATTTCCTTTAGCGGTAACTATGTATGTACCAGCTGGAATTGCAATAGATGCGCCGCCCGAGTACGAATCCACTCCACCGCTTCCAACTGTTATTTCCTTTAAGTTTCTATATACTGTGCCAATTACGTTTAGTTTTGTGTTCGTAGAATTAAGGCTGGATTGATCTGCCTTATTGTTTAATCTTGTATTAGCCTGCTTCAAATCTTCGGCAGTCTTCGATAAAGCCGAATTTAAATCTTCAAATTTTCTGTCAAGATTTACAATAGAATTTTTCAGACTATGAATCTCTCCTGTATGTACCTGATATTGCTCGATACTTACGAGACCCACAGAGTCCAGATCAACCTCAAACGGTGTCGTATTTGA
>NZ_CAJSYK010000059.1:0-597 GCF_910574135.1 Anaerostipes faecis
GCCGTAGTCGATGGATAACTGGTTGAGATTCCAGTACCACATAAAAACAGAACTGTGGGGACACAGAAGGGAAATGGGAGCCAGGAATGGAAAGACTGGTGCAAGCGAGGTAGCCGTATGGGAGGCAAATCCCCCATGCAAGGCAAAGGCGTTACGCGGACCGAACAAAAGTAGGGAAGCCCAGGCCCCCAGCTGTCAAGAAAAGCCGCTATTGTTTTTTATGTGCCCGTACCGTAAACCGACACAGGTGGATGAGGAGAGAATCCTAAGGCCGACGGGAGAAGTGTTGTTAAGGAACTCGGCAAAATGACTCCGTAACTTCGGGAGAAGGAGTGCCAGGTAAGACTGGCCGCAGAGAATTGGCCCAAGCAACTGTTTAGCAAAAACACAGGTCTATGCAAAACCGCAAGGTGAAGTATATGGGCTGACGCCTGCCCGGTGCTGGAAGGTTAAGGGGAGGGCTTAGCGAGTGATCGCGAAGGTCTGAACTTAAGCCCCAGTAAACGGCGGCCGTAACTATAACGGTCCTAAGGTAGCGAAATTCCTTGTCGGGTAAGTTCCGACCCGCACGAAAGGCGTAATGATTTGGGCACTGTC
>NZ_CAJSYK010000060.1:0-320 GCF_910574135.1 Anaerostipes faecis
CGGCCTGGGAAGGCCGGCCAGAGAGGGTGAAAGCCCCGTATCCGAAGTCAGAAGTACCCTAGCAGGATCCAGAGTACCACGAGACACGAGAAACCTTGTGGGAATGAGCGGGGACCACCCCGTAAGGCTAAATACTCCTTAGTGACCGATAGCGCATAGTACTGTGAAGGAAAGGTGAAAAGGACCCCGGGAGGGGAGTGAAAGAGAACCTGAAACCCTATGTTTACAAGCTGTGGAACCCCTTTAGATGGGGAACTGCGTACTTTTTGTAGAACGGTCCGGCGAGTTGCCCGTACTGGCAAGGTTAAGGACTTAAGGTC
>NZ_CAJSYK010000061.1:0-315 GCF_910574135.1 Anaerostipes faecis
GTGGAAACGCGGTGAAATTTCATCACGGAAAGCCGCTGCACAGCTTCAGATTGCCCAGGATACATTTCTTAGGTGGGCGAGAGGACAGAAGTAAAAGAAATAGTAGACTTTTTCGTTCGCTTAATGTATACTGTAAGAAATGAATTTATCTCTTAAATATATGAATATTTTTTGCAGTTTTATGTACAAAATGGATTGAATGATAATGTCTGCTTTATCGTTCTTTGGAGGTAAGATATGATACAGAAGAAAAAAGATTTCAGGAACAGGCTTTTAGAATATCTGGCAGAGGAGGCGGGCTGTCAGGATTTGTCC
>NZ_CAJSYK010000062.1:0-309 GCF_910574135.1 Anaerostipes faecis
TGGGCACTCTAGAGAGACTGCCAGGGATAACCTGGAGGAAGGTGGGGACGACGTCAAATCATCATGCCCCTTATGGCCAGGGCTACACACGTGCTACAATGGCGTAAACAAAGGGAAGCGAAGTCGTGAGGCGAAGCAAATCCCAGAAATAACGTCTCAGTTCGGATTGTAGTCTGCAACTCGACTACATGAAGCTGGAATCGCTAGTAATCGTGAATCAGAATGTCACGGTGAATACGTTCCCGGGTCTTGTACACACCGCCCGTCACACCATGGGAGTCAGTAACGCCCGAAGTCAGTGACCCAACC
>NZ_CAJSYK010000063.1:0-306 GCF_910574135.1 Anaerostipes faecis
CGGTTCTCCGCATCATAGGTACGGTAAAGGATCTCCCCTGTTGTTCCATTGGTCTGTCCGATCTCATTTCCGTTCTTGTCATAGACATACTGCTTATTCTCTTGTACGGTACCATCTTTCCATGTGGTCGAAGTTTTCACCTGATCCAGTCCATTATAATCGTAGGTGGTCTTCGTATCCCCTTTGTCTTCGGCCAGACGATTTCCAACCTTATCATACGTATAGGTCACGGTCTGTTTGCTGTCGTCTTTCCTGTGATCTGTGGTAACCGTCTTTACAAGCCTTCCTAAAGAATCATAGGTATAG